>NZ_PSVQ01000016.1:0-67623 GCF_002932395.1 Rathayibacter sp. AY1D9 | reverse complement strand
CCTCCGCACCCGCCTCATCGACCCCGCCCCGTCACTCCTGATCCCCCCGCTCACGGGGCAGGCGCCCGCCGCCGCCCGCGAGCCGACGCGGATCCTCGCGCGGTGACCCCCGGTCGAGGGACGCCTCGACCTCCGGAGCATGGGTGAAGATGGGCGGATGACATCCGTGGGGGGCGTTCCGGAGCTCAGGCTGGCCGTCGTCGACGACCAGCCCCTCTACCGGCACATGCTGTCCTCGCTGCTGCGCGCGGTGCCGGGCGTGCGGAGCGTCGTGGAGGGCGGATCCGCCACGGAGGCGCGGTCGGTGCTGCGGCCCGCGGAGCTCGACGTGGCGATCCTCGACATCGAGCTCGGCGACGGGGACGGCATCGAGCTCGGGCGCCGGCTGCGGCCCACCGAGCCGGGGCTGGGCATCGTCCTGCTCTCGGCCGTCGACGCGATGCACCGCTTCCTCCGCCTCGACCGCGCCGAGGCCCGCGGCTGGAGCTACCTCTCGAAGACCTCCTCCCTCTCCGCCCCCGCGCTGCTCGCCTCCGTCCGCGCGACGGCGGACGGCCGCACCGTGCTCGATCCGGCGCTGGTCGCCGCCCGCGCGGCCCGCCGCGACTCCCCGGTCGCCGCGCTGAGCCCGCGCCAGTACGAGGTGCTCTCGGGTCTCGCATCGGGGCTGACCAACGCCGCGATCGGCGAGCGCCTCGGCATCGCGGTCCGCTCGGTCGACAACCACGTCAACGCCGTCTACGCGGGCCTCGGCGTGCGGTCGGACGGCGAGCGCAACCCGCGGGTCGACGCGACGCTCCTCTTCCTCGAGCACACCGGATGAGCGCCGGCCCGCGCGACGCGCGCGAGGACAACCGCATCGTCCTCGGAGCGATGGCCCTCCTGGGCGGCGTCCTCTCGCTGCTGGCCGCGCTCCAGGCCGTCTTCGCGCTCGGGATGCTGTCGCGGACGCTGCGGGGCGTCGATCCGGGGCCGCTGCTCGACGTGACGACGCGCGTCCTGGTCAACGTGTCGACGATCGGGCTCGCGATCGCCCTGGTCGCAGTGCTGCGCCCCGAGCGCTCGACCGGCGGCGCCCGCGTGGCCCGGACGGCGGTCATCGCCGCGGGGATGGGACTCGTCCGCTGCTGCCTCCAGGTGCTGACCGGCGTCTACCCGCTCTCGGCCCTCCCCGCTCTCGCGGTCGAGCTGGTCGTCGGATCCACGGTGATCGCGCTGATCACCGCCTACGGCTACCTGCTCGTGCGCGCGGCACGGCGCGTGCGCGAGAAGGAGCGGGAGCACGCCCGCGCCTCCGTGCAGGCGCTCGAGGCGGTGCAGGCCCTGCAGCGGGAGGAGCTGCGGGTGCGGCGCGACGTCGCGCAGAGCCTGCACGGAGGCCTCCAGAACGGACTCGTGGTGCTGACCGCCGAGCTGCACGCGGTCGCGAGCGCATCCGACGAGGCGGCCTCGGAGCGGCTGCTCGCCATCGCCGCCCGGCTCGACCGCCTCCGCGAGGACGAGGTGCGCGCGGTCGGCCACGCCCTCTACCCGGTCGAGATCGACCACGGCCTGGTCCCCGCCGTCCGCGACCTCGTCGCGCGACTCCCTCCCGAGATCGCCGTCGACCTCGACCTCGGCCGCATCCCGGCGCTCGCCGCCGAGGGCGCCGAGGCGCCGCTCGACCAGCGGATGCTCCTGGTCCGGCTCCTGGAGGAGGCGGTCACCAACGCGCTGAAGCACGGCGGCGCCTCCTCGCTGCGGGTGCGCGGCGACGAGGAGGCGGGCGTCGTGGTGCTCACCCTCGACGACGACGGCCGCGGACTCGTCGAGGGGTCGACGCGCTCGGGCCTGGCGCGGCTGGAGCGGCAGCTCGCGGTCTACGGGGGCTCGTTGGAGCTCTCGGACTCGCCCGTGCTGGCGGGGGCGCGGCTGAGGGCGCGGCTCCCGCTGTCCGACGCGGACGGCGGCGGGGCGGAGTAACGGGACGGGCGCTCCCGCCGTCCCTCGCGTCGAGCACAGGGCGGTCCGAGGGACGGATTCATGCCGGATGGCGAGCCGTCTCCTCGTGCCCGCCCCTCACGCCGGGTAGACCAGCAGATCCTGCGGAGCGACGGTGAAGCCTGCCTCGCGGCCGGGCGCGAGGTCGAGGCGCGCCGCGTCGGCCGCCGGGACGTCGGCGGTCAGGAGCGCGCTGCGCACCCGCACCGCGTCTCCCCGCTGCTCCACGTCGGTGATCACGGCGCGGAGGCCTCCCTCTCCGACGGAGACGGCGGAGGGACGGACCGCGGCGAGCACCGCGGCGCCGACCGCGACCGGCTCGGCCGCGACTCCGGACAGCTCGTGCCCGTCGGCGGTGCGCAGACCCGTCGCGGTGCGGACGCCCTCGAGCAGCTCGAGCCCGGCGAGCTCGGCGGTGAACGCGGTGCGCGGGCGCGTGAGGACGCGGGCGGTCGGCCCCTCCTCGACCACCCGGCCGCCGTGCAGCACCAGAACCCGGTCGGCGAGGGTCCAGGCGTCGAGCACGTCGTGGGTGACCACGATCGCCGAGCGGTCGGCGAGCACCTCGCGGAGCATCCGGCGGAGGACCGGGGCGGTCCGGGCGTCGACCGCGGCCAGCGGCTCGTCGAGCAGCAGGAGGCGCGGGTCGGTCGCGAGGGCCCGGGCGAGGGCGACCCGCTGCGCCTGGCCGCCGGAGAGGCTCCCCGGGCGCCGGTCGGCCAGGTCGGCCACGCCCGCGGCGGCCAGCTCGCGCTCCGCCCGCTCGCGGGACCGCGCCCGCCCGGCGCCGGCGCTGCGCGGACCGAACGCCGCGTTCTCGCGCACGCTGAGGTGCGGGAACAGCAGCGGATCCTGCGCCAGCAGGGCGACGGGGCGCCGGTGCGGAGGAGTCCACCGGCGGTCATCGAAGAGCAGCTCGCCGCCGGCGGTCGCCCGCCCGGAGTCGGCACGGACGAGGCCGGCGATCAGCTCGAGCACGGTCGACTTGCCCGCGCCGTTGGGCCCGAGCAGCGCGATCGTCTCGCCCTCGGCCACGTCGATCCGCACGTCGATCCCGCGCGCCGCGAGCCGCGCCTCCAGCAGCAGGCTCACCGCGGCACCCCCCGGGCGGAGCGGCCGTGCGCGAGACCGATCACGAGCACCGCGACCACCACGAGCACCAGCGCGAGGGCGACCGCCGCGTCCGGATCGCTCTCGCGCTGCAGGTAGATCTCGAGCGGGAGGGTGCGCGTCGTGCCCTCGAGGCTGCCGGCGAAGGTCAGCGTCGCTCCGAACTCGCCGAGCGCCCGCGCGAACGAGAGGATCGCGCCCGAGGCGAGGCCCGGCAGGATCAGCGGCAGCGTGATCCGCCGGAGCACCGTACCGGGGGAGGCGCCGAGCGTCGCGGCGACCGACTCGTACCGCGCGCCGGCGCTGCGCAGCGCGCCCTCGAGCGTCAGCACCAGGAACGGCAGGGCCACGAAGGTCTGCGCGATCACGACGGCGGTGGTCGAGAACGCGATGCGGACGCCGAGGGCCTCCAGCGCGCCGCCGAGCAGGCCCATCCGCCCGAAGGTGAAGAGCAGCGCCAGCCCGCCGACCACCGGCGGGAGCACCAGCGGCAGCAGCACCAGCGAGCGGAGCAGGCGCTGGCCGGGGAAGGCCGTGCGGGCGAGCACGAGGGCCATCGGGGTGCCGAGCAGCAGGCACAGCAGGGTCGCGACGGCGGAGGTGCGCAGGCTCAGCAGGAGCGCGGCGACGGAGGAGTCGGAGGTGATCAGCGGCAGGAACTGCGGCCAGTCGACGCGGGCGAGGATCGCGGCGAGCGGGAGCAGCACCAGCAGGGCGCCGAGCGCGGCGACGGCCACGACCCAGCGCGGCAGGCCGGACCCGGTGCGCATCAGCCGCGGGCGAGCGGCGTCTCGACGATGACCGTGGTCGCCTTGACCACCGCCACCGCGGGAGACCCGGGCTCGAGCCC
Source organism: Rathayibacter sp. AY1D9 (assembly GCF_002932395.1). Lineage (NCBI taxonomy): Bacteria > Bacillati > Actinomycetota > Actinomycetes > Micrococcales > Microbacteriaceae > Rathayibacter > Rathayibacter sp. AY1D9. The sequence goes on along the minus strand of NZ_PSVQ01000016.1, from coordinate 63,683 downwards.
GAGCTCGCGGACCGCCTCGCTGCTCATCAGCGAGACCACGCGGTGCGGCCCGCACTGCAGCTCGACCTGCGCCATCACGGTGTCCATCACGATGCCGGTGACGATCCCGACGAAGCGGTTGCGGGCCGAGCGCGCGACCGGGGACGGATCCTCCGGCAGCACGGCGTTCGCGCGGGCGAGCCGGGCGACCTCGAGGCCGTCGACGACGCGTCTCCCGGACGCGTCCTTCGCGCTCTCGAGCGTCCCGTTCTCGATCCAGCGCCGCAGCGTGTCGTCGCTCACGCCGAGCGCGGCGGCGGCGTCCCTGATCCGTATCTGCGGCATGGAGTCGATCCTACGTCCGCGGCTGAGCCTGTGCCGTGTCCCTCTCCTCTCCACGAGGCGCCGCCGCGGTGCGCCTCCTCCGGCGCGCCGCGTACCCGCACGGCATCTTGTGGAGAGGGAGGAGAGGAACGCGGAGGAACGGGCGCTGGGGATCCCGGGCCGCGCGCGCAACCCCCTGGAGGACCGGCGGGAGCACGACGCACGCTGAAGGGACGACGACACAGGAGGCGGCATGCGCGCGATGGTCTACCGGGGGCCCTACAAGGTCCGCGTGGAGGAGAAGGACCGGCCGAGGATCGAGCACCCGAACGACGCGATCGTCCGGGTGACGATGGCGGCGATCTGCGGATCCGACCTGCACCTCTACCACGGGCTGCTCCCGGACACACGGATCGGCCACACCTTCGGCCACGAGTTCATCGGCGTGGTCGACGAGGTCGGCTCGTCGGTGCAGAACCTCAGCGTCGGCGACACGGTGATGGTCCCCTTCACCATCTACTGCGGCTCCTGCTGGTTCTGCTCCCGCGGCCTCTACTCCAACTGCCACAACGTGAATCCGAACGCCACCGCGATCGGCGGCATCTACGGCTACTCGCACTCGGCGGGCGGCTACGACGGCGGGCAAGCGGAGTACGTGCGCGTCCCGTTCGCTGACGTGGGTCCGACGAGGATCCCCGAGTGGCTGCCGCACGAGGACGCCCTGATGCTCACCGACGCCTTCTCGACCGGCTACTTCGGCGCGCAGCTCGGCGACATCGTCGAGGGCGACACGGTCGTGGTGCTCGGAGCCGGACCGGTCGGCCTGGCCGCCGCGCGCTCCGCCTGGCTGATGGGCGCCGGTCGCGTCATCGTCGTCGACCAGATCGACCACCGCCTCGCCAAGGCCCGCGACTTCGCCTTCGCCGAGACCATCGACTACACCGAGGAGGACGACCTCGTCGTCACCCTCAAGAAGACAACCGGCGGGCTCGGCGCCGACGTCGTGATCGACGCGGTCGGCGCGGAGGCCGACGGGAACCTCCTCCAGCACGTCACCGGCGCCAAGCTCAAGCTGCAGGGCGGCTCGCCGATCGCGCTCAACTGGGCGATCGACGGCGTCCGCAAGGGCGGCACCGTCTCGGTGATGGGCGCCTACGGTCCGCTCGCGAGCGCCGTCAAGTTCGGCGACGCCGTCAACAAGGGCCTCACCCTGCGGATGAACCAGGCCCCCGTCACCCGGCAGTGGCCGCGCCTGTTCGAGCACATCCGGGCCGGGCACATCACGCCCAGCGACCTGATCACGCACCGCATCCCGCTCGAGCACATCGCCGAGGGGTACCACCTGTTCTCGTCCAAGCTCGACGGCTGCATCAAGACCGTCGTCGTCCCGTAGGAGGATCCCGTGCCGTACACCGCCGACCGCCCCGTCCGCGTGCCGACCGCCGAGGAGCTGCGCGCCCGCATCCCGGGCTGGGGCGCCGACCTCGATCCCGCCGACCGCCCCGCCTTCCCCCGCGAGCGCAGCGACCTCGTCTCGGGCGCGCACTGGGAGCGCCCGGAGAAAATGCGGACGCACGGCCGTCGCGAGAAGAGCATCGAGCACCTCGAGCTGCCCGCCGTCTTCGGCACGGCGCAGCCCCTCCACGGGATCTCGGGCGCGATCCGCCGCTACGCCTACGACCGGTTCAGCGAGGGGCGCCACGCGCACTGGCTGCTGCTCGTGCTGGGCGACCGGGTGGAGTCGACCGGGGCGCACCTCCGCTCGCTGCTCACGACACGGCCGGACGATCCGATCACCGAGACCGGTGTGCTGGCCGAGGCGCACGCGCACCCGATCGCCTCGCGCCGCGGCCGGACCGACGTGCGCCACCAGATCCTCGACCCGCTGCTCGTCGGCGGCCCCTGGGTCCTCGCCGCCCTCGGCGCCGTGGCCGTCGCCCGCCGCCTCCTGCGCTGACGCCCGTTCCCCTCTCGCGAGAGGCCGCTCCGGTACGCCGCCGTCGGCGTGTCGCGGACCGGAGCGGCGTCTCGCGGAGGAGGACGGGGGTTCAGCGGCTGCGGGGTGCGGCGCCCGCGGTCGGCGCGGTGCGGGTGTCGACGCTCGCCGTGAGTGCCGCGGAGTAGCCGGACGCCGAGCTGCCGGACATCGCCGCGAGCTGCAGGGCTCCGCCGTCGTCGCCGAAGACGGAGTCCGAGTCCAGGCCGACCCGGGCGAGGTTCGCGGCCGAGCCCGCGTACGCCTCGAGGGCGTAGACCGCGGTGCACGCCTCCTCCTGCAGGGCGACCTGCGAGGTCGCGATCGCGTTCGACGCGTCGGTGATCGAGTCCACTCCCGGGTACACCTCGAAGTGGATGTGCGGCCAGCGGCCGGAGTAGCAGGCCGGGACGATCGAGGCGAAGGAGACGACGCCCGACGCGTCGGCGACCTGCACGCCGCGGAGGTACGTCTCGTCCTCGACGCCGCTGGAGTACATCGAGTAGTCCCCGTTCGCGTCGCAGTGCCAGACGTACACGGCGGCTCCGGCGAACGGCACGCCCCCGCTCGCCGCGTCGAGGATCGTCAGAGTGAGCGCCAGGGGGACCCCGTCGGCCGTCGCGCCGCCGCCGATGCTGGTGCGCAGGTCGCTGCGGACGATCCCGGAGCGCTCGAGGACGTCGACCCCGTTCGAGCCGTCGCCCGGGTAGGGGCCGGCCGTCTCGTCGGGGATCTCGCCGGCGACCGCGGTGCCGGCCCCGGCCGTGGCGGTCGCGCTGGGAGTCGCGGTGGCGGTCGCGGCGGCGGAGAAGGCGGATCCCGATCCTCCGGTGGCGCACGCCGCGAGCCCGAGGGTCGCCGCCCCCGCACCGACCAGCGTCAGCACGCCGCGCCGCGAGAAGAGGGTCCCCACGTCGAACGGGAGGCCCTGGTCGACCACCTCCTCCTCGGGGCGGTCGAGGCGGCGGCCCTCGTAGGCCGGTCCGTCGGGCGTGCTGCGGGGCTCCGGGATGCGGGTCATGGTCGTGCTCCTCGTCGATCGTGGTGTCCGTCGCGAGCAACCCTTGCGGCCGGGGCTCTGCGCCTCCGATGACCGTCCTACGACCCTCCTATGACCGACCCGCCGACCGTCCTGCAACTCTCCTCCGGCGCCGCGACGCTCCTCACGGCGCTCCGAACCCGGCCGCCGCGAGCACCGCGCGCCCGGCGTCGGAGGCGACGTACGCGACGAAGGCCGCCGCCGTGGCCGGGTCGCCCGCTCCGGTCAGCGCCGCGATCGGGTACGTGTTCACCGCCTCCGAGGCCTCGGCGAAGGGGATGCCGGTGACCGAGCCCGCGGCCCCGCGGACGTCGGTCGCGTAGACGAGCCCGGCGTCCGCTTCGCCCGAGGACACCTTGCCGAGCACGTCGGTGACCGACGACTCCTCGCTCACGGGGGAGATGTCGACCCCGGCGGCCTGCTCGACCGCGACGGCTGCTGCTCCGCACGGCACCTGCGGCGCGCAGACGACGGTGGCGGTCCCGGGCCGGGCGAGGTCGGCGAGCGAGACGACCTGCGCCGGGTTGCCGGGAGGCACGGCGATCTCGAGCGTGTTCGTGGCGATGTCGACCGGGTCCCCGTCGACGAGCCCGGCCTCGGCGACGGTGGACATCGTGCGCTCGTCGGCGGAGGCGAAGACGTCGGCCGGGGCGCCGTTGACGATCTGCGTCGCGAGGTCGGAGGAGCCGGCGAAGGAGAGCTCGACCTGCGCGCCGGGCTCGGCGGCCTCGAACCCCGTGGCGAGCTCGGTGAACGCGCCCTTCAGCGAGGCGGCGGCGAAGACCGTGATGGAGCCGCCGGCCGAGGACGTCGCGCCGCCGGTGGCCGCGTCGCCGGCGGGGGTCGACGGAGCGGAGCAGCCCGCGAGCAGGAGGAGCGCGGCAGCGGCCGGGACGAGGGAGAGCAGGCGACGATGCACGGGGACCTCCGGATCTGGAGTCCGCAGATGCGGCGGACAGCTGATCCTAGGACCTCAGGTGCGGAGGCGAGCTGGGAGAAGGGCCTCACGTGCGGCGGAGAGACGATCCGAGGATCGGACCGGCCGGGCGACGCGCCTGCGCGAGGACCGACGGGCCGCGCGACGCACAGCGGCGGGCGGACCGCAGCCCTCCGGCTCCGGCCCGCCCGCCGCTCGTCGCGGCCGCCTCGACGGCGGTCCTCCGCTCAGCTCTGCGGCGGCGAGTAGAACTGGAGGTCGTTGCCCTCCGAGTCCTTGAAGGGGAGGATGCGGCCCCACTCGTGGTCGCTGATCTCGCCCTCGATCGACGCGCCCCGCGCCGTGAGGCGCTCCAGCTCGTCCTCGATCGAGCCCTCGGGCTGGAACGAGATGACCGCCCCGCCCTGCTCCGCGACCGTGGCCGACTCGCGGGCGTTCAGGCCGATCATCAGCCCGCCGGCGTCCAGCTCCGACCAGTCGTCCGAGGTGTCCTTGACCTCGAGGCCGAGCGTGTCGCGGTAGAACGCGACCGCCCGCTCCATGTCCGTGACGGGGACCCAGACCGTTGCGACTCCTGATGCCATGTCGTGCTCCTTCGCTCGATGATGCCGATCCTCCGACGCTAGGTCGGGGACGCCCGGAGCGGGGGCCCTTGCGCCGACGCGCGGAGGCTGCTCTCGCGCGGCGCCTCTCCGCCGAGCTGCCGTGCTCACGCGCCCGGCAGCGGTGAGGCGCCGGCTTCCCGCTGCCCGTCAGTGCCGAGACACCGCCCCTCGCCGAGACACCGCCCCTCGCCGGCGTCCCGGCGCGCAGCGGGACGTCTCGGCCCGGCCTCCGCGCGCGAGCGCTCCCCGCCGACGTCACCGACGACGCGGCCGCCGAGGCGGGCGTCGCCTGGATCGAGGAGGCGGTGGGCCCGCTGCGCATCCTGGTCAACAACGCCGGCGTCCAGCACCGCGTGCCCCTGCTCGAGCTCGAGGTCGCCGACTGGGAGCGGGTGCTGCGCACGAACCTCACCAGCGCCTTCGTGGTCGGCCGGGCGGCGGCGAAGCGGATGATCCCGCGCGGCGCCGGGAAGATCGTCGACGTCGCCTCGGTGCAGGCCGATCTCGCGCGGCCGACGATCGCGCCCTACACCGCCTCGAAGGGCGGGATCCGCAACCTCACCCGCGCGATGACGGCGGAGTGGGCGCAGCACGGCATCCAGGTCAACGCGATCGCTCCGGGGTACATCCACACCGAGATGACGCAGGGCCTCGTCGACGACGTGGCGTTCAACAGCTGGATCCTCGGCCGCACGCCCGCCGCGCGCTGGGGCCGCGTCGAGGACCTGATCGGCCCCGCCGTCTGGCTCGCCTCCGACGGCTCGGACTACGTCAACGGGCAGGTCGTCTTCATCGACGGCGGCATGACCGTCGTCGTCTGAGCCACCCCTCGACCCACCGAACGGAACCCGCATGACCGCGCTCGTCCCCGCCTCCACCACCCGCGTCGTCGTCCACGCCGCCGGCGACCTCCGCGTCGAGGAGGCGCCGCTCGCGCCGCGCGGCCCCGGCGAGGCCCTCGTCGCCGTCGCGTACGGCGGGATCTGCGGCTCCGATCTGCACTACTGGACGCACGGCGCCGCGGGCGAGTCGATCCTCCGCGAGCCGCTGACGCTCGGCCACGAGGTGGTCGGCACGGTCGTCGAGGCAGCGGCGGACGGCTCCGGACCCCCGGTCGGCGCGGCCGTCGCCGTGCACCCCGCGACCGCTCGCGGCGAGTGGCCCGACGGGCGCCCCAACCTCGCGACCGAGGGCACCTATCTGGGCAGCGCCGCGCGGATGCCGCACACCCAGGGCGCGTTCGCCCGCCACGCGGTGCTGCCGGCGCGCATGCTCCGCGAGCTGCCCGCCGGTCTCGGGCTCCGGGAGGCGGCGCTCGCGGAGCCGGCGAGCGTCGCCTGGCACGCGGTGTCGCGCGCGGGTGAAGTGTCGGGACGGCGCGCGCTGGTGATCGGCAGCGGCCCGATCGGGGCGCTGATCGTCGCCGTGCTGAAGCGGGCGGGGGCGGCCGAGATCGTCGCCGTCGACCTGGCCGAGGAGCCCCTCGCGATCGCCCGGGCGGTCGGCGCGACCCGGACGATCCGCGCGACCGAGCCGACGCGATCGCCGAGGTCGCGGCCGACGTCGTCTTCGAGTCCTCGGGCAGCCCGCGCGGCCTCGCCTCGGCCGTCCGGGGCGCCGCCCGCGGCGGCACCGTCGTGATGGTGGGACTCCTCCCCTCGGGCGAGCAGCCGGCCCTGATCTCGCTCGCGATCACCCGGGAGCTGCGCCTGATCGGCTCCTTCCGCTTCGTCGACGAGATCGACGAGGTGCTGGCGGCGCTCGCCGACGGGAGCCTCGCGGTGGCGCCGGTGGTCACACAGGTGCTGCCGCTGGAGCGCGCGCTCGAGGCCTTCGAGCTCGCCCGCGACGCCTCGCGCTCGAGCAAGGTGCTGCTCGACTTCACCCCGTGACGGGCGCTCGAGGCGCCTCCGGAGGGTCGGGATCGCCCGAGCGTTCGGGGTTCCCTCGGACGGCGGCGCCGCCGGAGCACTACCGTTGCACCATGGCGTCCACCGATACCCCCGATTCCGCCCCCGAAGCCGACACCGCTTCCGAGAGCGCCCCCACGCTCACCTTCTCCGACCTCGGTCTCTCCGACCCGGTCCTCAAGGCCCTCAAGGAGGTCGGCTACGAGACGCCCTCGGCCATCCAGGCCGCGACGATCCCGTCCCTCCTCTCCGGCCGCGACGTCCTCGGCGTCGCCCAGACCGGCACCGGCAAGACCGCGGCGTTCGCGCTGCCGATCCTCTCGCGCCTCGACGTCTCGCAGAAGACGCCGCAGGCCCTCGTGCTGGCCCCGACCCGCGAGCTCGCGCTGCAGGTGTGCGAGGCGTTCGAGCGCTACGCGTCCGGCCTCCGCGGCGTCCACGTCCTCCCCGTCTACGGCGGCCAGGGCTACGGCACCCAGCTCTCCGCGCTCCGCCGCGGCGTCCACGTCGTCGTCGGCACGCCCGGCCGCATCATGGACCACCTCGAGAAGGGCACCCTCGACCTCTCGCAGCTGAAGTTCCTGGTTCTCGACGAGGCCGACGAGATGCTCAAGATGGGCTTCGCGGAGGACGTCGAGACGATCCTCGCCGACACCCCCGTCGAGAAGCAGATCGCGCTGTTCTCGGCGACGATGCCCGCGCAGATCCGCCGCATCTCCGGCAAGTACCTGAAGGAGCCGGAGGAGATCACGGTCAAGAACAAGACCACGACCTCCGTCAACACCACCCAGCGCTACCTGATGGTGTCCTACCCGCAGAAGGTCGACGCCCTCACCCGCATCCTCGAGGTCGAGAACTTCGAGGGCATGATCGTGTTCGTCCGCACGAAGAGCGAGACGGAGACGCTGGCCGAGAAGCTGCGCGCCCGCGGCTACACCGCGGCGGCGATCAGCGGAGACGTGGCCCAGGCCCAGCGCGAGCGCACCGTCGAGCAGCTGAAGTCGGGCAAGCTCGACATCCTCGTCGCGACCGATGTCGCCGCCCGCGGTCTCGACGTCGAGCGCATCAGCCACGTCGTCAACTACGACATCCCGATCGACACCGAGTCGTACGTCCACCGCATCGGCCGCACCGGTCGCGCGGGGCGCAGCGGAGCGGCGATCAGCTTCGTCACGCCGCGCGAGCGCCGCCTCCTCGCCGCCATCGAGAAGGCCACCCGCCAGCCGCTGACCGAGATGCGGATGCCGAGCGTCGAGGACGTCAACGTCACCCGCCTCTCGCGCTTCGACGACGCGATCACCGCGGCGCTCGCCGACACCGAGCGCCTGCAGCGCTTCCGCGACATCATCGGCCACTACGTCGAGCACCACGACGTGGTCGAGTCGGACGTCGCCGCCGCGCTGGCCATCGTCGCGCAGGGCGAGGAGCCGCTGCTGCTCTCGCCCGACGACCCCCGCTTCGCCCGTCGCGAGCGCGAGGACCGCGACTCCCGGCCCGACCGCGGCGACCGCCCCGAGCGCGGCGACCGCTTCGACCGCGGCGGCGACCGGGGCGAGCGTCCCGAGCGCCGTCAGCGCCCGGCGAACAGCAACCTCGCCTCGTACCGGATCGAGGTCGGCCGCCGCCAGCGCGTCGAGCCCCGCCAGATCGTGGGCGCGCTCGCGAACGAGGGCGGCCTCAACCGCGGCGACTTCGGGCACATCGACATCCGCCCGGACTTCTCGATCGTGGAGCTGCCGGCCGACCTGCCCCAGGACGTGCTCGACCGCCTCGCCGACACCCGCATCAGCGGCCAGCTGATCGAGCTGAAGCCGGACCGCCGTCCGAGCCGCGCCGGCGCCGACCGCGGCGCACGCCCCAGCGGCCCGAGCCGCTCGAGCGAGCGCCCGGAGCGCAAGCCGCGCTACTGACGCCTCCCGCCCCGGCGGACGGGCTTCCACGAGACGCCGCTCCGGTACAGCGACCCTTGCGTGTCGCGAACCGGAGTGGCGTCTCGCGTTGGTGCGGGGGGCGGCCTCAGCGGCGCAGGACGCGCCGGGCCAGCACGTTGCCGAGCAGCTGCACCAGCTGCACGATCACGATGATCACGAGCACCGCGGCCCAGGTGACGACCGGCTCGAACTGCCGGTAGCCGTACTGGATCGCGAAGTTGCCGAGCCCGCCGGCGCCGATGTATCCGGCGACCGCCGACATGTCGATCACGGCGACGAACACGAACGTGTAGCCGAGGATCAGCGGACCGAGCGCCTCCGGCAGCAGCACCGTGCGGACGATCCGGAACCGGCTCGCTCCGACCGACCGCGCCGCCTCGATCACGCCGGGCTGCACGGTCAGCAGGTTCTGCTCCACGATCCGCCCGATGCCGAAGGCGGCGCCGAGCGAGAGGGTGAAGACGATCGCGTCCGTGCCGATGCCGGAGCCGACCACCAGCCGGGCCAGCGGCTGGGCCGCGGCGATGAAGATGATGAACGGGATCGGCCGGAACACGTTCACGATCACGTTGAGCAGTCCGTGGACCACCCGGTTCGCGTAGAGGGCGCCGCCGCGGGTGAGCGCCAGGCCCAGCCCGATCAGCAGTCCGCCGAGCCCGCCGAAGAGGAGGCTCAGCGCGACGATGTAGAGCGTCTCGCCGGTCGCCTGGACGAGCTTGGGCAGGAGCGGGATCAGCTCGTTCATCGGGGCACCTCCGTGAGGGCGACGCGTCCGCCGAGGCGGGCGAGGAGGGGGTCGACGACGCCGTCCGGCGCGTCGAGGGCGACCGTGAGGTGGCCGAAGGCCCGTCCGCGGACGTCGGTGATGCCGCCGTAGACGAGCTCGAGCGGCACACCGGCGGCCGCGACCTCGGCGAAGACGTCGCCCTGGGAGGCGGAGTCGTCCGAGAACGAGAGCGTGACCAGCCGGCCGCGGTGGCGCGCGCGCAGCACGGCTGCCTCCGCGGGTGAGGGCACCGAGCGGACGACCGTGGAGACGAAGCGGCGGGTGACCGGCTCGCGCGGGGCCGAGAACACGTCGAAGACGGGCCCGCGCTCCACGATGCGGCCCGACTCGATCACCGCGACCTTCGTCGCGAGCTGCTGGACCACGTCCATCTCGTGGGTGATCACGACGATGGTGACGCCCAGCTCCTCGTTGATGCGGCGGAGGAGGGCGAGCACCTCGCCGGTGGTGTCCGGGTCGAGCGCGCTGGTGGCCTCGTCGGCCAGCAGGATGCGCGGGGAGGCGGCGAGGGCGCGGGCGATGCCGACGCGCTGCTTCTGCCCGCCCGAGAGCTGCTCCGGGTGGCTGCGCGCCTTGTCGCTCAGGCCGACGAAGCGGAGCATCTCGTCGACGCGGGCGCGCTGCTCCGCCCGCGGGACGCCCGCGACCTGCAGCGGGTAGGCGACGTTCTGCCCCACGGTCTTCGAGCCGAACAGGTTGAACTGCTGGAAGATCATCCCGATGCCCAGGCGCAGCCGACGCAGCTCGCGCTCGGGCAGCCCCATGGTCTCGCGGCCGTCGATCTCGATGCTGCCGCTGGTCGCGGGCTCGAGGGCGTTGACGAGGCGCGCGAGCGTGCTCTTGCCGGCGCCGGAGTAGCCGATCACGCCGTAGACGTCGCCCGCCTCGATCTCGAGGCTCACGCCGTCGACGGCCGCGGTCGGGGCGGCGCCGCGCCCTGCGCCGGGGTACACCTTGCGCACGTCGGTCATGCGGATGAGCGGCACGGGGCGCCCTTTCTGTTGCGGGGGAGGCGCGGGACCGCGCCGGTGGGGAGCTCCGCGAGCGGAGGATCCGACCGGCGCGGTGCCGCGGGTGCCGGAGTCAGGAGGCGGCGGAGATGTCGGTCTCGGCGGACTCGAGCGAGGTCTCCAGCTCGGAGGCGGGGGTCTTCAGGAAGACCGCGGTGCCGCCGGACTGCTCCGAGACGCCGTCGAGCACGTCCTGGCTGTCCTGGTAGACCGAGACGAGCTTCGTGTAGGTCTCGTTCTCGGCGTCGTCGGCTCGGGCGGCGAAGATGTTCGTGTAGAGCAGGGAGGCGGGGTCGCTCGGGTCGTCCTGGGCGATCGTGTCCGAGGCCTTGAGGCCCGCGTTCTCGATGAAGTCGTTGTTGATGATCGCGGCGGCCACGTCCGGGAGCGACGTCGGGGTGAGGGAGGCCTCCAGCGCGGTGACCTCCACCTTCGAGGAGGATTCGACGTCGTCGACGTTCGAGAGCACTCCGCCGCCGTCCTTCAGCTCGACGAGCCCGGCCGACTGCAGCACCAGCAGCGCGCGCGCCTGGTTGGTCTCGTCGTTGGGGATCGCGACGGTGGAACCGGCGGGGATGTCCGCGACGTCGTCGTACTGCGAGGAGTAGAGGCCGAGCGGGTAGATCGCGGTCGCGCCGATCGGCACGAGATCCGCGTCGGCCGAGGTGTTGTACTGCGCCAGGTAGGCGATGTGCTGGAACTGGTTGAGGTCGATCTCGCCCTCGGTGAGGGCGGGGTTGGGCTGGTTGTAGTCGCTGAAGTCGACGATCTCGACGTCGATCCCGGCGTCGGCGGCGGCCTTCTCGTAGGTGGCCCAGTAGGGGTCGCTCGCGCCGACCACGCCGATGCGGACGGTGTCGTCGCCGCCGCCCGCGCCGGAGCAGCCGGCGAGGAGCAGGGCGGCGGAGGCGGCGATCGCGGAGGTCGCGAGGAGTCGGGTGCGCAGGGTCATGGCTGTGGGGATCCTTCCGTGGAGAGGATCCGGGCACGCGGTGCCGACCGGGCGGTGCTGGTCACCGCCGGCGCTGCGACCGGCCTCCGGTCGCTCGGCGCCGCGACTGCGCGGATCCCGGGGATCACCTTACGAAGGCGGTCGGACCCGCGCGGAACCCGCGCGTAACACGGCGACTCGGAGGCAGAGGAAGCGCGCGCTCACCGCGGGATCGCGCTGTGACGGCTGCTCAGCGCCTGACCGCGCCGCGCCGGACGCTCAGCTCGCGAGCGCGCCGTCCTCGCCCGCCGACGCCTCGTGCTTGGCGATCCGCTTCGCTATCGCGTCGCGCTCGGCCCGGAGCGACGCGATGGTCGGCTTGTCCAGGCGGGGGTCGGCCAGATCGGCGAAGGGGCTCGCGGCGCCGGTGCGCGCGGACACGAGCGCGGCGTACGCCTTCGTCGCGGCGCGGAGCTCGGCTCCGGCCAGTTCGACCTTCCGCGGCTTCGACTCCTTGTCCGAGACGAGTCGGGCGTGCTTGTCGAGGGCCTCTACCAGTGCGCGATGCGCAGCGTCAATCTTCTTGCTCATAGGCGCATTATGGCGCAGGATCGGCGCACGGCGCCGACTGTGACTCCCCGCGCCCGTCGCCACCTTCCGTGAGACGCCGCTTCGGCACGCGACACGCCGGGGGAGGCGTACCGGAGCGGCACCTCGCGGGGAGGGGACGGGCGGGTCAGCGGGCGACCGGCGTGGAGACGGACGACGCGCCGGCGCTGGTGGCGACCGCCTCGAGGACGCGCTGCACGTCGAGGGCGTCGGCGAATGTGGGCGTGACCGCCGTGCCTCCGGCGATCGCCTCGACGAGGTCGACGACCTGGTGCGTGAAGAGGTGCTCGTAGCCGATGCCGTGCCCGGTCGGCCACCAGGCCGCCATGTACGGGTGCGCCGGCTCGGTGACCTGGATGCGCCGGAAGCCCTGCGCCTCCTCGGGGTCGCGGGCGTCGTAGTACTCGAGCTCGTTCATCCGCTCGAAGTCGAACGCGATCGAGCCGAGCTCGCCGTTCACCTCGATCCGGTTGGCGTTGCGGCGGCCGGTCGCGACGCGGGTCGCCTCGAAGACGCCCAGGGCGCCGCCCTCGAAGGAGGCGGTGAAGGCCGCGGCGTCGTCGACGGTCACGGCGCCGCGCGGGGCGTCGGCACCGGCGCGGCCGCCGAGGCCGACCTGCTCGCTGAGCACGGGGCGCTCGGTGGTGAAGGTGCGCAGCGTCGCCGAGACCGAGGTGATGCCGCGGCCGGTCAGCCACTGGGCGGTGTCGATGCTGTGCGCGCCGATGTCGCCGAGGGCGCCCGAGCCGGCGCGCTCCTTCTGCAGGCGCCAGGTCAGCGGCGCCTCGGAGTCGGACAGCCAGTCCTGCAGGTACTGGGCGCGCACGTGGCGGATGTCGCCGAGGCGGCCCTCCTCGATGAAGCGCTTGGCGAGGGCGAGGGCCGGGGTGCGACGGTAGCTGAAGCCGCACATCGCCACCTTCCCGGAGGCGGCGGCCGCGGCGACCATCCGCTCCGCCTCCTCGACGGAGTTGGCGAGGGGCTTCTCGCACAACACGTGCTTGCCGGCCTCGAGGGCCGCGATGGCGATCTCGGCGTGGGTGTCGCCCGGGGTGCAGATGTCGACGAGGTCGATGTCGTCGCGGGCGATGACGGCCCGCCAGTCGGTGGAGGCCTCGCTCCAGCCCAGCCGCTCGGCGCGCTCGGCGGTCGAGTCGGGGTTGCTCCCCACGAGCACGGCGAGCTCGGGGCGGAGGGGGAGGGGGAAGAAGCGGGAGGCGGTGCGCCAGGCGTGCGAGTGGGTGCGGCCCATGAAGGCAGTCCCTACCATCGCGACGCGCAGGGCTCGGTCGTTCGACATCGTCGTCCTTTCGTCGGCCGTACGACCCTGCCACGGGTCGGGGCGCGGGCGCTACCGCGCTCGGCGAGGCCGCCTCCGGGGCGACGCGCCCGGGCTGCACGGACATGAGCGCGTTCATAGGGTTCGGAGAGCGCTCTATCACGGACGGAATGTCTCAACCGCCGCCGTCAGATGTCGCGTAATCCCGCGGATCCCAGCCCTGACGCGGTAGCAGGAAGCCCTCGGGGCGACTGGGCGATCACTCGAACCGCCTTCGAATCGGTTCAGAACTTTTGCTTGACCCGCGACGTAAGTGGAAGTAGCTTCATCCGCATGGTCACCGCAGACCCCCGCAGCACTGCTGCACAGCCTCTTCCCCGCACCTCCGACGAGTCTCAGCAGCTGCTTCTGCAGATGCGCGGCATCGTGAAGGTCTTCCCCGGCGCCCGTGCTCTCGACGGCGTCGACCTCGATGTCCGACCCGGTGAGGTGCACTGCCTCCTCGGCCAGAACGGCGCCGGCAAGTCCACCCTCATCAAGACCCTCGCCGGGGCCCACCAGCCCACCGAGGGCGAGATCCTCGTCGACGGGAACGTCGTCACGATCCCGTCCCCGACGGCGGCCCTCGCCCTGGGCATCGCGACGATGTACCAGGAGCTCGACGTCGTCGACGGCCTCTCCGTCGCCGAGAACATCTTCCTCGGCCACGAGCTCTCCCGCGGCGGCTTCACCGCCCGGGCGAAGGCCACGAGGATCACCCGCGAGCTGATGGAGCGCCTCGGCCACTCCGAGATCTCGCCGAACCGCGAGGTCGGCACGCTCTCCGCCGCCGGCAAGCAGATCGTGCAGATGGCCCGCGCCCTCTCGCACGACGCGCGGGTCATCATCATGGACGAGCCCTCCGCGGTGCTCGACTCCGAGGAGGTGGAGAACCTCTTCCACGTGGTGCGCCAGCTCACCGCCTCCGGCGTCGCCATCGTCTACATCTCGCACCGCCTCGACGAGATCCGCGCCATCGGCGACCGGATCACCGTGATCAAGGACGGCGCGACCGTCGCGCAGAACCTCGCGGTCGCCGACACCCCCACCTCGAAGCTCATCACCCTGATGACCGGCCGCGCGGTCGAGTACGTCTTCCCGGACCGCCAGGAGCTCGACGTCGAGGCCGAGACGCTGCTGAAGGTCGAGAAGCTGGGCCTGCAGGGCTCCTTCTCGGACGTCTCCCTCGAGATCCGCGCCGGCGAGGTCGTCGGCCTCGCGGGGCTGGTCGGCTCCGGCCGATCCGAGATCCTCGAGACCATCTACGGGGCGCGCCGCGCCAGCACCGGGACGGTCAGCGTGGCGGGCAAGCGCCTGCGCGCCGGCTCCGTCACCTCGGCGGTCGACGCCGGCATCGGCCTCTGCCCCGAGGAGCGCAAGAGCCAGGGCCTGCTCCTGGACGAGCCGGTCTACCGCAACATCACCCTCTCGACCTTCGACCGCTTCGCCAAGCGCGGCTTCCTCGACGAGCGCTCCGAGCGCGCGGCGGCGGCCGAGCAGGCGGTCTCCCTCGACCTGCGGCCCTCCGGGGTCGACCGCGACGCCCGCACCCTCTCCGGAGGCAACCAGCAGAAGGCGCTCCTCGCCCGCTGGCTCGTGCGCGGCTGCCGCGTCCTGCTGCTCGACGAGCCGACCCGCGGGGTCGACGTCGGCGCACGGGCCGAGATCTACACCCTGATCAGGGACCTCGCGACCAACGGCGCCGCCGTGCTCGTGGTCTCCAGCGAGATCGGCGAGGTCCTCGGACTCTCCGACCGAGTGCTCGTGATCTCCGACGGCGCCGTGGTCCACGAGGGCCCGGCCGATTCGATCGACGAGCACCGCGTGCTCGATCTCGTCATGGAAGGAAGTGCAGCGTGAGCGGACAGCTCGACACCGCGTCGCCGTCGATCGGCGGTCCGCAGGAGGACGCCGCCCGTCACGCGTCGGCCGCGACGGGAGGCTCCTCCGGGGGCGTGCCGTCCAAGGACTCCCGCTCCGGGATGGCCCGCCTCATGCAGGGCTCCCTCGGCCGCAACGTCGGGCTGCTGCTCGCGCTGGTGATCCTCTGCATCGTCGGATTCGCGACCGCGGGCGAGCGCTTCGCCAGCGTCGACAACGTGCTCACGATCCTCCGCCTCGCCGCGGTCATCGGCGTGCTGAGCATCGGGATGACCTTCGTCATCACCTCCGGCGGCATCGACCTCTCGGTCGGCTCCGTGATGGGGCTCGCGACGGTCTGGGCGAGCACGGTCTCGACCCAGTACTACGCGGCCAACACCTCCTGGCTGGTGATCGTGCTCACCGCGGTCGTCGTCGGCCTCGTCTGCGGCCTCATCAACGGCGCGCTGATCGCCTACGGCCGGGTCGTCGCCTTCATGGCGACCCTGGCGATGCTCGTCGCCGCCCGCGGCTTCGCCGAGCTGATCTCGAACCGCCAGACGCAGGTCGTCACGGTCACGCCGTTCCTCGACTTCTTCCGCGCCGACGTGCTCGGCATCCCGGTGCTCGTGCTGATCTTCGTGGTCGTCGCCGTCGCCGGCTGGATCCTGCTCAACCGCACCACCTTCGGCCGCCGCACCATCGCGGTCGGCGGCAACCCGGAGGCGGCCCGTCTCGCAGGCATCAAGGTCCGCCGTCACACCATGTACGTCTACGGCCTCGCCGGGCTCACCGCCGGCATCGCCGCCGTCATGATGCTCGCCCGCACCACCGCCGGCAGCTCGACCAACGGCCTCCTCTACGAGCTCGACGCCATCGCGGCGGTCGTCGTCGGAGGCACGCTGCTGGCCGGCGGCCGCGGCACCATCGTCGGCACCGTGTTCGGCGTCCTCATCTTCACGACCCTGACCAACGTGTTCACGCAGAACAACATGTCGACCTCGACTCAGGCCGTCGCGAAGGGCGCGATCATCGTCGCCGCCGTCCTGCTGCAGCAGCGGTTCGCCGCCCGCGGCAGGAAGTCCTGACCCCGGGGCTCCGGCCCCGCTCCTCCACACACAGCAACCCACCCGACCACTCAGGTCACCTCTCCGCAGGACACGTGTGCCCTCGGACCCCTCGGATCGATCGAAGGAGATCACTTCCATGCCCGCACGCCCCTTCACCCGCAGCCGCCTCTCCCGCACCGCCCGACTCGGCTCGGCCGGCGTCGCCTTCGGCGCCGTCGCGCTCATGCTCACCGGCTGCATCTCGAACGCCCCGGTCGAGACCGGCAACGCCGCCTCCGGCGGGACCGCCGCCGCCGTGGCCGCCTCGGACAACGACGCCTCCGGCGACAACGTCGTCATCGGCTTCACCGCTCCCGCCGCCGACCACGGCTGGATGGGCGCGGTCAGCCGCGCCGCCATCGCCGAGGCCGAGAAGTACGACGACGTGGAGCTCCGCACCGCGGAGGGCACCAACGACGTCAACCTCCAGATCAGCCAGGTCGAGACCTTCATCAACGACGGCGTCGACGCGATCGTGCTCCTGCCGATCGACGGAGCGGCGCTCACGCAGGTCGCCACACAGGCGATGGAGGCGGGCATCACCGTCATCAACGTGGACCGCGAGTTCTCCAGCCCCTTCGCCGCCCGGTCGACCATCCTCGGCGACAACTACGGCATGGGCGTCAGCGCCGGCACCTACATCTGCGAGGAGCTCGGCGACAACCCCGACGCCGTCGTCGCCGAGATCGCCGGCATCGACTCCCTCCCGCTGACCCAGGAGCGCAGCCAGGGCTTCTCGGACGCGCTCGAGGGCTGCGGACTCGACGTGGACAACCGCGTCGCCGCCGACTTCACCGTCCAGGGCGGAGAGCAGGCCGCGGCCAACCTCCTCCAGGCCGCGCCGAAGATCGACGCCATCTGGAACCACGACGACGACCAGGGCGTCGGCGTCCTCGCGGCGATCGACACCGCCGGACGCGACGAGTTCCTCTTCGTCGGCGGCGCCGGCTCGGCCAACGTGATGCGCGCGATCGAGGCCGACGACTCCGTCGTCAAGGCCACGGTCGTCTACCCCTCGACCCAGGCCGCGGACGGCATCAAGCTCGCCCGCCTCGTCGAGCAGAACAAGTCGATGGCCGACACCAGCTCGCTCGGCGTCCCGCGCCAGATCCAGCTCTTCGCGCCGGTCGTCACCAAGGACAACGTCTCCGAGTACCTGCCCTCGGCCTTCGAGTCCTGATCGGCCCCACCAGCCCGGGTCGGCGCGGGAACCATCCCGCGCCGGCCCCCACCTCGGCGCCGCCCCGGGATCACTGACGACCCGCAGCGCAGCGCCACCGGCATCCGCGAGAGGAGGAGGAGTGCAAGACACCGGCCCCAGGGCCGGACAGGAGGAGACCGGATCCGCTCAGTCGTGCGGACAGCGACGGACCCGGCCTCTGCGATGAACACCTCATTGAAGGAATCACATCACGCATGAATGGTAAGCGATCCTCGAGAAGAAGCATCAGGCGTCTTCTCGCACTCGGCATCGCCGGGATGGTGACGGTCTCCGGACTCACCGCCCTCGGCCTGCCCGCCTCGGCCCACGACGGAGTGGACCACGGTTCCGAGGGCGGAGCATCCGCTCTCGACTGGAGCAACTACGAGAAGGTCCTGCTGACGAAGAACGTCGGCGAGCCCCTCGACCTGGCCGTCCTCCCGGACAAGTCGGTCCTCCACACCGCTCGGAACGGCGAGATCCGCCACACCGACCCCAAGACCGGCACCACCCGTGTCGTCAACACGATCCCCGTGTACCAGAACTCGGAGGACGGGCTGCAGTCCGTCGGCATCGACCCCGACTTCGCCGAGAACAAGTGGGTCTACCTCGTCTACGCGCCCCCCGGGAACACCCCGACCGGCGCGGCTCCGAACATGCTGCCCGAGGGCGCGACCGACAGCTACTGGGACCAGTGGAAGGGCATCAACCGCCTCTCCCGGTTCAAGTGGACCGGCTCGGGCCTCGACCTCGCGAGCGAGCAGAAGATCATCGACATCGAGACCCAGCGCGGGCAGTGCTGCCACGTGGGTGCCGACTTCGACTGGGACGCCGACGGCAACCTGTACCTCTCCACCGGCGACAACACGCCGGCGAGCGCTCCGGGTGCCGCGGGCTTCGCGCCGAACAATGACGCGCCCCGCATGAACCCGGGCTTCGACTCGCGTCGAGGCGCCGGCAACACGAACGACCTCCGCGGCAAGATCCTCCGGATCACCGTGCAGGAGGACGGCTCGTACACGATCCCCGAGGGCAACCTCTTCCCGGTGGGAACCGAGAAGACCCGCCCCGAGATCTTCGTGATGGGCGTCCGCAACCCGTTCAAGATCGACGTCGACGCCGAGACGAACACCCTCTCCTGGGGCGACTACGGCCCCGACGCCACGAAGGCCGCTGCGGCCGACGGCGTCCGCGGCCCGATGGGCCTCGTCGAGTGGAACGCGACCGGACTGGACGAGCCGCACAACTCCGGCTGGCCCTACGTCCACGGACCCAACGCGCCGTACAACGAGTGGAACTTCGAGACGTCGACGCCCCGCGGCTTCTTCGACCCGGAGAACCTGAAGAACAACTCGCGCTGGAACACCGGCCTCGTCGACATCCCGGACGCCAAGGCGGCGACCGTCTACTACGGCGACAACCCCGGCGACCAGCCGTTCGACGAGCTCGTCAACTTCGGGACCAGCACCGGCCAGGGCCCCATGGGCGGACCGGTGTACCACTTCGACGCGGAGAACACCTCGACGTCGAAGTTCCCGGAGTACTGGGACAAGAAGACCTTCTTCGGCGAGTTCTCGCAGGACTACATCGCGGCGTTCACGCTCGATGAGGACCGCGCGGTCACGCACATCGAGGACTTCCTCCCCAACGCGGCGCTCAGCCAGGCCGCGCAGCCGATCCACGACAACCCGATGGACATGGAGTTCGGCCCCGACGGGTCGATGTACGTGATCGAGTACGGCGACGGATTCTTCCGCGCCAACCCCGACGCGGGCCTGTACCGGATCGACTACGCCGAGGGCAACAAGGCGCCGCAGGCCCGCTTCACCGCGACCCCCCTGTCCGCCTCGCAGACCCCGCTCGAGGTCACGTTCGACGCCAAGGGATCGACCGACCCCGAGGGCGACGCGCTCACCTACGACTGGGACTTCGACGGCGACGGCACCTTCGACGCCACCGGAGTGACCGTCAAGAAGACCTACACCGAGCTCGGACAGTTCACGGCCCGTCTGCGCGTCACCGACGCCAAGGGCAAGTTCAGCCTGACCTCGCGGGTCATCTCGGTCGGCAACCAGGCGCCGCAGATCCAGATCCAGACGCCCGGCAACGGCTCGTTCTTCAGCTGGGGCGACGCGATCCCCTACCAGGTGACCGGCAAGGACGCTGAGGACGGCGACCAGATCGTCAGCAGCCGCGTGGGCTGGACCTACGGCCTCGGCCACGACGAGCACGCCCACCCCGAGGTCACCGGCACCGGTGCCAAGGGAGCGTTCCCGACGTCCAAGGACTCGCCCGAGCACGGCCCCGGCGCGCTGCTGTACGGCACCGTCGTCGTGACCTACACGGACGGCGGCTTCAACGGCCTGCCCCCTGCTGCGGCCGAGGCGACGCTGCGGCTGAACCCGAAGACGCAGGAGGCGGAGCACGCCGCCCGTGAGGGCGTCCTGCCCTACGCGGACACCACCGCCAGCGGCGGCAACGCCGTCAGCGGACTCGGTGCGGGATCCTTCCTGCGCTGGGACCCGGTGAACTTCGCCAACCTGACCGGCGTCGTGGTCCGCGCCACCGGTGAGGGCACCGTCGACCTCCGCTGGAACGCTGCCGACGCAGCGCCCTTCGGAACAGCGACCATCCCCGCGGGAGCCGGCTGGAAGGACGTCCTCGTCCCCTTCGGCACCAACGTCCCCCGCGGCACCGGCTCGCTCTACGTGACCTCGCCCAACGGCCTGTCGCTCGACTCCCTCACCTTCCAGGGTGCCGGCGCCGGTGACAAGACGGCTCCGACCGTCGCGGCGACCCTCGACCCGGCAGCGCCTGCGGGCGTCGGCGGCGTCTACAACAAGCCCGTGACCCTCGGCCTCACCGCCACGGACAACGGAGCGCTCTCCACCGTCCAGTACTCCGCCGACAACGGCACGACGTGGACCACGGTCCGCGCCGTCAACGGCGCGTACACGGTCCCGTTCACCACGAACGGCACCCGGACGATCCAGTACCGCGCCACCGACACCGGCGGCAACGTCTCGGCGGTCGGCACGGTGAAGTTCACGATCGACCTGGCCGCGGCGAACGCCCCGACCGCCGCGTCGACCACCACTGTGGCGCTCTCGGCTCCCCGCGTGACCTTCGGGGCACCCGGCGAGGCGACCGTCACGGTCACCGGTCAGGGTGGGAACCCCGGCGGAGAGGTCGTCCTCTACGAGGGCGCCACCGAGCTGGGCCGCGCGACGCTGAAGGACGGCAAGGCGACCTTCGCCCTGCCGAAGACCCTCGGCGCCGGCACCCACACCCTCCGTGCGGCGTACGGCTCGGACGCCACCTTCAAGGCCTCGGAGGGCACCGCCCGCCTGATCGTCTCGAAGGCCGCCTCGGAGCTCACCGCGACCGTCTCGCCCAACCCGGTCAAGCCGGGCGCCAGCGCGCAGGTCACGGTCGACGCGAAGTCCTCGACGGGTGTCGCCGGCACCGGTCAGGTGAGCGTGATGGTGAAGAGGAACCTCTCCACCGTCGCGATGCTCACCGGGACCCTCGACGAGAACGGGCACGTCGTGGTGACGCTCCCGAAGCTCGCGGCGGGCAGCTACAAGCTGACCGTCACCCACACCGCCACGGCGGACACCAACGCCGCGTCGGCGCTGCTGAACCTCACCGTCCAGCAGTAGCCCCCGCGCAGGGGCCGGCCGGCTCGACCGGGCCGGCCGGCCCCCCACCCCCTGCACCATCTGCCATTTCGAAGGAGAAATGATGCACCACCACCACGCATCCATCACGGCCAAGCCGATGAGCCGGCGCTCGCTGATGACGGCCCTGGCCGCATCGACCGTCGCGGTCGGCGTCGGAGCGGGAGC
Source organism: Rathayibacter sp. AY1D9 (assembly GCF_002932395.1). Classification (NCBI taxonomy): domain Bacteria; kingdom Bacillati; phylum Actinomycetota; class Actinomycetes; order Micrococcales; family Microbacteriaceae; genus Rathayibacter; species Rathayibacter sp. AY1D9. The sequence continues at coordinate 42,310 of NZ_PSVQ01000016.1, read as the reverse complement.
CCTCGCGGCACCCGCCACGGCCGCCCCCGCGCCCTCGTCCGGATCCACGCGCCTGGTCCCGATCAACCGCATCGGCATCCAGCTCTTCAGCGTCCGCGACAAGGTCTCGTCGCTCGGCTTCCGGGCCGTCTTCGAGGAGCTCGGCCGCATCGGCTACAGCGAGATCGAGTTCGCCGGGTACACCCAGGGCAACGTCGGAGCGATCACCCCGCAGCAGATCCGCCAGCTGCTCGACGACAACGGCCTCCGCGCCGTCGGCTCGCACGTCGGCACCAACCTCCTCCGCTCGGAGCTGGGCAAGCAGATCGAGATCGCGCAGATCCTCGGCACGCCGCACCTCGGCACCGGCAACGCGCCCACCAACGTCAACACCAAGGCGGGCTACCTCGCCGCGGCGGAGGAGTGGAACAAGTGGGGCCAGCAGGTCTCGGCCGCGGGCATGAAGCTCTACCAGCACAACCACGCCGGTGAGTTCGGGTTCGCCACGGACGACCCCAAGACCCGCCTGTACGACCTCTTCTACGACAACACCGACCCGCGTCACGTGTACCTCGAGATGGACGTCTACTGGGCGTACGTCGGCAAGAAGCTCTACCCGGGCTTCGAGCCGCTCGACTACATCAAGCGCAACCCGCGCCGCTACCCGATCCTGCACCTCAAGGACGGCAAGACGAACAACGCCAACACCAACGGCTACGACATCGTCGAGTTCGGCGCGGGCAACCTGCCCTACCAGGCGTTCCTCTCGGAGCTGCGCGACCGCGGCCAGCGCTTCGGCGTCTGGGAGCAGGACACCGCTCCCACGCTGGCGACGCCGCCGAGCACGGGGAACTCCCTCGAGGCCGCTTCCCGCAGCTACTCCGCGATCGCTGCGCTCCGTGGCTGAGCGCACCCCGCGCCGCGCGCGCCGCACCGACAGCACCACCACCAGCACGACGCGCACGAGCGCACCGAGGAGAACCCCCATGAAGTGGAAGACGCCCACGGCGGTCCTCGCGGCCGCCTCCCTCGCGATGGTCGCCGCGCCGTCCGCCTTCGCGGCGACGACGGACTGCACCACCGAGCTCGGGAACCAGACGATCACCGGAGATCTCAACGTCGGCGCGGGCCAGACCTGCGTGCTCGGCAACGTGACCGTCACCGGCAACGTCATCGTCGGCGACGACGCCTGGCTGGACGCCACCTCGGCGACCATCGGCGGCGACGTGATCGGCACCGACGCGTACGGCATCTCGATCGACGGCACCAGCGTCGGCGGAGACGTCGTGTCGTTCTCGGACGGCAGCCGCAACGGCTTCCTCTACCTGCGCGACCTCACGGTCGGCGGCATGGTCGAGGCCGGCGGGATCGACGTCGAGTTCAGCGACCTCTCGGTCGACGGCTCGGTCAGCACCGACGCGGCGAACTACGTCGACGTCGACCGCGCCAGCGTCGGCGGCGACGCCACCTTCGCCGGCAGCGACTTCGGCGTGAACGTGCAGGGCGCCATCGTCGGCGGCTCGCTCGCCGTCACCGGCTCCTCGCGCGGCGTCCTCCTGGGCGCGAACGAGGACGGCTCGGCCTCGGCCCTCGGCAACACGGTGGGCGGGAACCTCACGCTCTCGGGCAACTCCGGCAACGTCCAGCTCGCGGGCTCGACGGTCGGCGGGCGCATCGCGCTCGCCGACAACGCGCCGGCGGTCAACTTCGGTGCGGGCAACACCGCCGCCGGAGTGGACGGCACCTTCACGGGAACGGCGGCGGGCGCTGCGGCGGCCGGCGACCAGGCCGTGGCCGTCATCGTCCCCGAGGCCAACAAGGGCGAGCTGACCTGGACGCTCGAGGGCACCAGCAACCTGGTGAACCTCGGCGTCGCCGAGGAGCAGGGCGACCACTTCGCCGCCTCCGGTGAGCTCGTGCCGGTCCGCGTGACCGACACCCGCCTCAACGGCCCGGCCTGGTCGGTCACCGGCCAGCTGAGCGACTTCCGCTCCGGCGAGAAGACGTTCTCGGGCAAGCACCTCGGCTGGACCCCCGAGGTCCTGGAGAACACGGGCGGTGCCGTCGCCGGCGCTGCCGTCCCCTCCGGGTTCGACTCGGGCAACGGCCTCGCCACGCCCCGCGTCCTCGGCTCCGCCGCGGCGCAGCACCCGACCGGATCCTCGGTCCTGGGCGCCGACCTCGACCTGAAGCTCCCGCTCTCGGTCGGAACCGGCACCTACACCGCGACGCTGACGCTCACCGCGCTCGGCTAGCACCGGTGGGGCGGCCTCCGGGCCGCCCCACCTTCCCCCCGTCTCTCCGCGAGACGCCACTCCGGTACGCCCCGCTCGGCGTGCCGCGCACCGGAGCGGCGTCCCGCGGGGAGGCATCCCCCCCTTGCAACGGAAGCCTGATCGATGCCGCTCATGCCACGCACCTCCCGCACCACCGCCGCCCTGCTGCTGATGACGCTCCTCGCAGCCGGCGGCCTCTCGGCTCAGGCGGGTGCCCAGGAGGCGGATCCCGCCTCCACGCCGGTCACCTGGGGGGTGCGCCCCGCCGACACCGAGCAGGGCAGCGAGCGGCCGAACTACGCCTACGCCCTCGATCCCGGCGGACGCCTCAGCGACGCCCTGATCGTCTCCAACTACGACGACGAGGAGCAGACGTTCCGCGTCTACGGCTCCGACGGCTTCATCACCGAGGCCGGCCAGCTCGACCTGCTCCCCGCCGCGGAGCCCTCGACGCAGCTCGGCAGCTGGATCGCGTTCCCCGAGCCCGAGGTCACCGTGCCCGCCGGCGAGAGCGTGCAGGTCCCGTTCGAGGTCGTCGTCCCCGACGACGTGACCCCGGGCGACTACGCCGCGGGCGTCGTCTCCTCGATCCTGGTGCAGGGCGAGACCGGAGTCTCGGTCGACCGGCGCCTGGGCTCGCGCATGTACCTCCGCGTCGGCGGCGAGCTCGCCCCGCGCCTGTCGATCGACGGCCTCGCCGTCTCGTACCAGGGCGGCTGGAACCCCTTCGCCCCCGGCTCCGCGACCGTCGACTACACCGTGACCAACGCGGGCAACACCCGCATCGCGCCGGGCGCCGAGATCAGCGTCGCCGGCCTCTTCGGCCTCGCGCCGGTGTCCGCGACCGACCCGGAGCCGCTGCCCGAGCTCCTCCCCGGAACCTCCGTCTCGCGCACCGTGACCGTCGCCGGAGTCTGGCCGCTCTTCGTCGCGACCGCCCGCGCCGCGCTCTCGGGCACGGTCGTCACCGCCGACCAGGCCTCCCAGGCCGACTCCGCCGTCGTCGTTCCCGACGTGCCGGTCGCCACCGCCGAGACCTCGGCCGCGGCCGTGCCGTGGAGCGCCGTGCTCCTCCTCGCCCTGCTCATCGGGCTCATCGTGCTGACCGTCGTCCGCCGCCGCCGCCGGGCCGCGGGGGAGCAGGCGCGCATCGACGCCGCCGTCGCCGCCGCTCTCGGCGCCCAGCCGGAGGACGCCGACCGCGCGGAGGTCCGCTCCTGACCGGGTGCGGCCGACGCGGTCCGCGGGGGATCGCGCCGGCGCGGCCCGCCGTCTCCGGGCGCGCGGCCGCCGCTCTAGCGGACCGCCCGCCCCTCGGCGCGCAGCTGCTCGAGGAAGCCGTCCACCACGGCGGGGCTGAGCAGGTGCCCGCGCAGCATCAGCGCGGCACCGCGCACGCCCCCGCTGCCGCCCAGCTCGGCGGTCACCACGTCGAGCCGCTGCGTCGCGAGGGGGAGGGAGCGCTCGTCGATCACCGAGCGCACGGCCGTCAGGATCTCCGGGCTGGCGAGGGCGACCGCGCCGCCCAGCACGATGACGGAGGGGTTCAGCAGGCTCACGCAGGTGGCCAGCACCTCGCCGAGCTGGAGTCCCGCGATCCGCGCCGCCTCCACGGCCTCGGGATCGCGCGCCTTCAGCAGGTCGATCAGCTCGCGCACCGACTGCACGTCGCGGCCCGCCCGGGCGAGCCCGGCGGCCAGAGCGGAGCCGCCCGCGACCGCCTCGAGGTCCCCCTCCTGACCGCCCGCCGCGGCCGGGGCCGTGCGCGGCACCTGGACGTGGCCGAGATCACCGGCGGAGCCGAGGGCTCCGCGCTGGAGCAGCCCGGACGAGACGATGCCCGCGCCGATGCCGGTGCCGACCTTCACGAACATCAGATCGAGGGCGTGCGGGAACCGCGAGGCCCGCTCGCCGAGCGCCAGCAGGTTCACGTCGTTGTCGACGAGCACCGTGGTGTCGTAGCGCCGGCGCACGAAGGCGGGGATGTCGAAGCCGTCCCAGCCGGGCATGATCGGCGGGCGCACCGGGCGGCCGCTCGCGTGCTCCACCGGGCCGGGCACGCCGACCCCGATTCCCGCGAGGGCGGAGCGGTCGACGCCGGCCGCGGCGAGGATCCCGTCGCAGACGTCGAGCGCGTGCCCGAGCACCGCCACGGGGCCCTGCGCGATGTCGAGCTCCTCGCGGCGCTCGGCGATGATGCGGCCGTCGAAGTCGGTCAGCGCGATGGTCGAGTGCGCCGCGCCCAGGTCGATGGCCAGGAGCGAGCGGACGGCCGGGTCGAAGACGAGGCGCGCGGACGGGCGGCCGCCGGTCGACGGAGCGCGGTCGAGGTGCGCGATCAGTCCGAGGTCGAAGAACTGCTCCAGGCGCGTCATCACCGCGGTCCGCGCGAGGCCCGTCTCCTCGACCAGCTCGGCGCGGGTGCGCGGCCGACCGTCGGCGAACAGCCTCAGCATGTCGCCGGTCGCGGTACCCGCGCGCTCGGCCACGCTCAGCTCCTTCTCTCGGCCCGGAGGACGGGTTCGGGGGACAGCACACCTGAGGAAACCAGTCGACGCACGGTCGCGCAATCTCGGCGGGCCCTGCGTGCGGTTCCTGCGCAACACGGCCGGCCGGAGGCGCGACGCGCGCCCGGCCGAGGCCCCTCCCCACTCCGATCGCCCGGGTGCGCCCCGACGATCGCCGCTCAGCCAGCCCTTCCAGACAGGAGAGAACGATGACCTCGTCCGACACCACCACCACAGGCGCCCCCCGATCGAGCGGGCGCATCGGCCTCTGGCTGATCGGGGCCCGGGGCAGCGTCGCCACCACGGCCGCCGTGGGCCTGCACGCCATCGCCGCCGGAGCCGCGCCCAGCTCGGGCTGCGCCACCGCGACCCCCGCCTTCGAGGACGTCCCGCTCGCCGGGTTCGCCGACATCGTCATCGGCGGCCACGACGTCTCGCCGACCCCGCTGCTCGAGAAGGCCACGGGCCTCGCGGCCGGTGGCATGTTCCCGACCTCGGTCGTCGCCGAGGTGGCCGACCGGATCGACGCGACCGACGCCGAGATCCGCCTCGCCCCCGCCGACGCCGCGTCGCAGCAGGAGGAGATCGACCGCCGGGCCGCCGACATCGTCGCCTTCCGCGAGCGCCACGGCCTCGCCCGGGTCGTCGTGATCGACGTCGCCTCGACCGAGGTGCTGCCGGCCGACCGTCCCGAGTTCCACGACCTCGCCGCTCTGCGCGCCGCCCTGGCGCGTCCGGGCGAGCGCCTCCTGCCGCCGAGCTCGATCGCCGCCCTCTCGGCCGTCGTCGCGGGCGCGGCCTACGCCTGCTTCACTCCCTCGACCGCGCTGGCTCTGCCGGCCCTGGAGGAGTGGGCCGCCGAGGCCGGGATCCCGATCGCCGGCCAGGACGGCAAGACGGGGGAGACCCTGCTCCGCAGCGTGCTCGCGCCGATGTTCACGGCGCGCGGGATGCGCGTGCTCTCGTGGGCGGGCGCGAACCTCCTCGGCGGCGGCGACGGGCAGACCCTCGCCGACCCGGAGGCGGTGCGCTCGAAGCTCGTCTCGAAGAACCGCGGACTCCGCTCCCTCCTCGGCGACGACGTCGTCACTCCGCTCCACATCGACAACGTCCCGGACCTCGGCGACGTCAAGACCGCCTGGGACCACGTGCACGCGGAGGGCTTCCTCGGCTCGCGGATCACGGTGCAGACGATCTGGTCGGCGTACGACTCGGCCCTCGCGGCGCCGCTGATCCTCGACCTCGCCCGCCTGCTGGCGCTCGCGGACGAGGCCGGCGTCTCGGGCCCGGTCGGCGAGCTCGGCTTCTTCTTCAAGGACCCGTGGGGCAGCGACGTGCACGGCTTCGCCGAGCAGACCGCGGAGCTGGTGGCCTGGTCCGCCCGCACCGGCGCGCTCGTCGCCGAGCGCCGCACCCCGGTGACGAGCGGGACGCGGAGCGATGGCTGAGCTGCGCGACTACCTCGAGCTCGTCCGCGCGAAGGCCGCGCTGACCGTTATCGGCGACACCGTCGCGGGCGGAGCGTGGGCGGGCCGCGGAGTGGGAGCGCGCACGATCGCGCTCCCACTGTCCTCGGCGCTGCTCTACTCGGCGGGCATGGCGCTCAACGACTACGCGGACGCCGAGCTCGACGCCCGGGAGCGGCCGGAGCGGCCGATCCCCTCGGGGCGCATCCGGCGCTCGGCGGCGCTGGGCACGGCGGCCGCGCTGACCGCGGCGGGGATCGTCGTGGCGGCCGTCGTGGACGGGCGGCGCTCGCTCGCGCTCTCGCTGCCGCTCGCGGCCGGGATCTGGTCGTACGACCTTCTCGCGAAGCCGACTCCGCTGGGCCCGGTCGTGATGGCGGCCTGCCGCGGTCTCGACGTGCTGCTCGGCGCGGGCGTCGACGGCGTGCGCGCGGCGGCCCCCGCCTCCGCCGCCGTGGCCGCGCACACGCTCGGCGTCACCGTGCTCTCGCGCGGCGAGGTGCACGGCACCACCCCGGTCGCGGCGGGAGCGGTCTCGGCCGGCACCGCGGCGATCGCGCTGTCCACCGCGGCCGGCGCTCTGGCCGAGCGCCGGGCCGCCCCCGCCGCGGTCGTCGCCGCGGGCCTCGGGCGCTGGCTCCTGCTCGTGCTCACCGCGCAGCTGCAGGCCGTGCGGACGCCGACGGCCGCGGCCGCGCGGACGGCCACCCGCGCGGGCATCACCGGGATGATCCCGCTGCAGGCCGCGCTCGCCGGTCTGAAGCGTCCCGAGCTGGGGGCGGCGCTGCTCGCGCTCGACGCGCTCGGCTCCCTCCTGCTCCGCCGCCCGCGGACGGCGGACATCACATGAGCGCCACCGGACCCGTCCTCGGCTACGGCACCAACGGCTTCGCCGACCACACCCTCGACGACGCGCTCACGGTGATCCACGCCGCGGGGTACCGCGCCGTCGCGCTCACCCTCGGGCACCCGCACCTCGATCCCTTCGCAGCCGACTGGCGCGAGCGTACGCTGGCGCTCCGGTCGCGGCTCGACGAGCTGGGCCTGCGCGTGGTCGTCGAGACGGGCGCGCGGTACCTGCTCGACCCGTTCGCGAAGCACCGCCCCACGCTGGTCGACGAGGAGGCCGGCCCCCGGGTCCGCTTCCTCGAGCGCGCGATCGAGATCGCCGCGCTGCTGGGCGCCGACGCCGTCTCCCTCTGGTCGGGGGTCGTGCCAGCGGGCGCGGATGCGGCCGCGGCCTGGCGGCTGCTCGTCGAGCGGATGCGCGGCGTCGTCGCGACGGCCGAGCGCCACGGCGTGCGGCTGGCCGTCGAGCCCGAGCCGGGGATGCTGGTGGAGACGGTCGCCGACGCGCTGCTGCTGCGCCGCGAGCTCGGCGACCCGGAGTCGGTCGGGCTGACGGTCGACCTCGGCCACTGCGTCGTGGTGGAGCCGGACGGCGTGGTCGGAGCCCTCCGCAGCGCCGGGGACCTGCTGCTGAACGTGCAGGTCGACGACATGCTCCCGGAGCGGCACGAGCACCTCGAGCTCGGCACCGGATCGCTCGACCTCGCGGCCGCCTTCGCGACCCTCGCCGAGATCGGCTACCGCGGGATCGCCGCCGTCGAGCTGCCCCGGCACTCGCACGACGCGCCCCGCCTGGCCGTGGCGAGCCTCGCGGCGATGGAGGAGGCGCTCGGCGGCGCCTCCTCGCACGCCGAGCACCCGTGGACCGCGGCCGCCCGCTCCGCCGTCCTCGAGCGCCCGTCGCGGATCGAGCGCTTCTTCCCCGCCGCGGGCCGCGAGGCCGGACGCGAGCCGCTCCGGCCCGCCGAGGACCCGCACGGCCTCGTCCACGGCACGCACGACGACGCGGCCCGCGCCGCCCTGGTGCAGGCCGCCGCGCAGGCGCTCGGCGACGACGACCTGGCCGCTCTCCTCCTCCGCCTCTACCGGGGCGGGGACGGCGCCGAGCGCCGCGGAGTGCTGGCCGGGCTGAACGCCCTCGGCGACCCGGGACCGGCGACGACCCTCGCCGGCCTCGAGCTGACCGCCGACGCCCTGCGCGCCAACGACACCCGGCTCGTCGCCGCGGCGATGGGCTCCTTCGCCCGCCGCCACCTCGACGCGCACGCCTGGCGGCACGGGGTGCTCAAGCTCGTCTTCCTCGGCGTCCCGCTCGCAGCGGTCGCCGGGCTGGAGGAGCGCAGCGACGCCGAGCTGCGCGCGATGGCCGGCCGCTTCGCGGACGAGCGCCGCGCGGCCGGGCGCCCGCTCCCGGACGATCTGGCGGTGCTCCTGCCGAGCTGACCGCCCCCGAACGCCGCCCCGACCGCGGGGCACCACCACCGATGAGAAAGGCGCGACGATGCGCATCTTCGACCCGCACATCCACATGACCTCCCGCACCACCGACGACTACCAGGCGATGTTCGACGCCGGCGTCCGCGCGGTCGTCGAACCCTCCTTCTGGCTCGGACAGCCGCGCACGAACGTCGGCTCGTTCACGGACTACTTCGACGCCCTGATCGGCTGGGAGCGCTTCCGCGCCGCGCAGTTCGGCATCCGCCACCACTGCACCATCGGGCTCAACCCGAAGGAGGCGAACGACCCGCGCTGCCGGGCCGTCCTGCCCGAGCTCGACCGCTACCTCGCCAAGGACGGCGTCGTCGCGGTCGGCGAGACCGGCTACGACTCGCTCACCCCCGAGGAGGACCAGGTCTTCCGCCAGCAGCTCGAGCTCGCCGGCGAGCACGGCCTCCCCGCGATGGTGCACACCCCGCACCGCGACAAGGAGTCGGGCACCCGCCGCACCCTCGAGGTCGTCGCCGACTCGGGGCTCGAGCCCGGGCGGGTCCTCGTCGACCACCTCAACGAGGTCACCGTCGACGCGGTCCGCGACTCCGGCTGCTGGATGGGATTCTCCATCTACCCCGACACGAAGATGGACGAGACGCGCCTGGTGACGCTGGTCGAGCGGATCGGGCTGGACCGCGTGCTGGTCAACTCCGCCGCCGACTGGGGCCGCTCCGACCCGCTCACGACCGCGAAGACCGGCCGCCTCCTCCTCGTCGCCGGCTTCAGCGCGGGCGACGTGGACCGGCTGCTCTGGCAGAACCCGGTCGAGTTCTACGGGCAGAGCGGACGCCTGGACCTCTCGCCCGTCGCGGGCTTCGACGTGCAGGAGTCGGCCGGCCGCACCTTCGAGGGCAACTCCGTGCTCCGGGGCGCGCCGCGCGTGGCGGAGGTCGTGTGATGCACCTCTCCTACTGCACCAACGTCCATCCCGCCGAGGACCTGGCCGGAGTCGTCCGCCAGCTCGACGTCTACGCCGGACCCGCGCGCGTGGCCGCCGGGCTCGCCCTGGTCGGAGTCGGCCTGTGGATCCCGCGTGACCTCGCGGCCCGCCTGGTCGCCAGCGCCGAGGACCGCGCCGTCCTCCGCGCGGCCCTGCAGCGCAACGGCCTGGAGGTGCGCACGCTCAACGCGTTCCCGTACGCCGCGTTCCACGCCGAGGTCGTGAAGCTCGACGTCTACCGCCCCGACTGGACCACGCCGGAGCGCCTGCAGTACACGATCGACTGCGCGCGGATCCTGGCCGACCTGCTGCCCGCCGGCGCCGACGGCAGCATCTCGACGCTGCCGCTGGGCTGGCGCGAGGGCTGGGGACGGGAGCAGGACGAGGCCGCCTGCCGCAACCTCGCCCGGCTCGTCGAGGAGCTGCGCGACCTGCGCCGCTCCACCGGCCACGCGATCCGCCTGGCGATCGAGCCCGAGCCCGGCTGCATCCTCGACACCGTGGACGACGTCGTCGACTGGCTGCACCCGCGCATCGGAGTGGTCGACCCGGCGTACGTGGGCGTGTGCCTCGACACCTGCCACCTCGCCGTCTCCTTCGCCGACCCGGTCTCGGCCGTCCGCCGCATCCGCGACGCGGGCCTGCGCGTGGTCAAGGTGCAGGCCTCGGCCGCGCTCCACCTGGAGGACCCCTCGGGCCGCGCCGCGCTCACCCCGTTCGTCGAGAAGCGCTACCTGCACCAGACCCGCGAGAACGGGATCGACGGGGTGCTCCGCGTCGACGATCTGCCCGAGGCGCTGGACACGCTCCCCGGCACCGGCCCGTGGCGCGTGCACTTCCACGTGCCGCTGCACCACCGGCCGGAGGCGCCGCTCTCGGCCACCACGGCCGTCCTGGCGGAGGCGGTCTCGGCGGTCGACGCCGCCTGGCCGTACGACGAGATCCACCTCGACGTCGAGACCTACACCTGGTCGGTGCTCGCCGACGCCCCGAGCGACCTCTCGACGGGCATCGGCGCCGAGCTCGCCTGGGCGGCCGCGCACCTGCTCACGCCCGCCTCCCGAGAGGCGCTGCTGGCGCCCCTCCTCCCGCAGGCGGCGGCGCTGTGAGGCCCGTGCTGCTGCTCGACGTGGTCGGGCTGACCTCGACGGCGCTCGCCGACATGCCCCGCCTCTCGCGGCTGGCCCGCGGGGGCGGGCGCCTGCCGCTGGACACGGTCCTGCCCGCGGTCACCTGCAGCGTGCAGTCGACCATGCTCACCGGCACGATGCCCGCGCAGCACGGGATCGTCGGCAACGGCTGGTACTTCCGCGACCTCGGCGAGGTGCACCTGTGGCGCCAGCACAACCGCCTGGTCACGGGGGAGAAGGTCTGGGAGACCGCACGCCGGCTGAGCGGGGAGCCGTACCGCGCGGCCAACATCGGCTGGTGGTACGCGATGGGGGCGTCGACCGACGTCACCGTCACTCCGCGCCCGATCTACCACGCCGACGGCCGCAAGTCGCCGGACGCGTACGTGCGCCCGCCGGCGCTGCACGACGAGCTGGTCTCGCGCTTCGGCGCCTTCCCGCTGTTCCAGTACTGGGGGCCGACCGCGTCGCTCCGCTCGACCCAGTGGATGGTCGACGCGACCCGGCACGTGCTGGCGGGCGACGGCTCCGGCCCGCCCGAGCTGACCACGGCGTACCTGCCGCACCTCGACTACGACCTCCAGCGCTTCGGACCGGACTCGCCCGAGGCGCGCCGGGCCGCGTCGGAGCTCGACGTGGTGCTCGCTCCGCTGCTCGACGACGCGGAGGCGCTGGGCGCGTCGGTGATCGTGGTCGCCGAGTACGGGATCGCCGACGCCGACACCCCGGTCGACGTGAACCGGGCGCTCCGCCGCGAGGGCCTGCTCGAGGTCTACGTGCAGGACGGCCGGGAGCAGCTGGACCCGTGGACGTCGCGCGCGTTCGCCGTCGCCGACCACCAGGTCGCGCACGTCTACGTGCAGGACGCGGCGGACCTGCCGCGGGTGCGCTCGATCCTCGAGGGGCTCGACGGCGTCGACGAGGTGCTCGACCGGGAGGCGCAGGCCCGCTACGGCCTCGACCACGAGCGCTCGGGCGAGTTCGTCGTGGTCGCCCGGCCGGGGGCGTGGTTCACCTACTACTACTGGCTCGACGACGACCGCGCGCCCGACTTCGCCCGCGGCGTCGACATCCACCGCAAGCCCGGCTACGACCCGGCCGAGCTCTTCTTCGATCCGGCCGACCCGCTGGTGAAGGCGAAGGCGGCGGGCAACCTGGCCAAGAAGGCCCTGGGGCTGCGCTACGCGATGAACCTGGTGCCCCTGGACGCGTCGCTCGTGCGCGGCACGCACGGGAGGCTGCCGTCCTCGTCGGCGGACACTCCGCTCGTGCTGGCCTCGGACGCGGACCTGCTGCCGGCCGGAGCCGCGTCGCTCCCGGCCACCGCGGTTCGGGACCTGGTGCTCGCGGCGCACGGCCCGGCCCTCGCGAAGGAGGCGTCGGCGCTCGCGCGCTGAGGGAGGGGACGCCCGGCGGCCTGCGCTCGTGTACGGGCCGTCAGGCGTCGGGGGCTCAGCCGAGGTCGCCGCGGCCCGACGCGAGCTCAGGCGAGCTCGCCGCGGGCCGCAGCGGGCTTCGTCCGGGCCGCCGGGGGCTCAGCGCGGCACGAGCCCGGTGAGCCGCGCCGTCAGCCGCTCGACGGGGCCGGCACCGAGGAACCGCCACCACAGCACGGCGGCCGTGCACAAACCGAGCACGAGGGCGAGAGCGGCGAGCGGAGTGTCGGCGGAGTAGCCGAGGCCCGCCCGCGCGAGCGCCGCGACGAGAGCCACCTGCAGCACGTAGACCGAGAGCGCGAGCGTGCCGATCGCCCGGAGCGGCACCAGCAGCCGCTGGACAGCGGTGGAGCGCGACGTGGTCAGCAGCACCACCGCGACGTAGGCCAGGAGCACGAGCCCGAGGTCGTGCAGGGTGTCCGGGACGCTGCCGGAGGGCGACTCCACGCCGAGCAGGAGCGCGACCAGTGGCCGCACCGGGTACGCGACGACCGCGACCGCCGCGAGCACCGGCAGCAGCCGGTCGCGCTGCGCGCCGTGCCGCAGCAGCAGGGCTCCGAGGAGGAAGAAGGGGAGCAGGTTGGTCGCGCGGTAGCTCGGCCCGGTGAAGAGCCAGAGGGCGAGCGGAGAGCCGGATGCGGCGGCGGCGACCGCGGCGTTCGCGGGCCCGGCGGCGAGCGCGAGCGCGGCGGCCAGCGCGGCGATCGTCCGGGAGCGGAGGAGGAGCAGCGGCGTGCCGAGCACGAGCACGACGCCGAGGTACTGCAGCACGATCGCGATCCAGCTGCCCCAGGTCTCGAGCCAGACGCCGAGCGCCACGAGCACCGCGCTGCGGATCGCGTTCCGCAGCAGCACCCGCCCTGGCGAGGCACCGGGCCGCGCGAGCACCAGGGCCGCCGACATCCCCATCACCAGCGCGAACAGCGGCGACGCGAGATCGTTGACGTTCCACGCCAGGAACCCGACGACCCCCGTGCGGGCGCTCGGCACGAGCGGCATCGCGTGCGCGACGAGCATGGCCGCCACCGCCACTCCGCGCAGCACGTCGGGGGCGACCAGTCGGTCGTGCCGGAGTCGCGGAGCCGTCGCAGTCATCCCGCGAGAGTAGGCGCGGCCCCGCCGCCGCGCCCCGCGCGAGCGCACCTCGCGCCACCGGCCGTCCGCCGGGCCGTCGGCCGCGGCGCCGCCCGCCCCGCCGACGTGCGCTGCTGTCCGCTCCGCTCCGTCGGCCCGGGCCTCCGGCCGCTCGCTCCCAGCCGTCGCTGACCGGGCGCGGCGCCGCCCGCCCCCGCCCACGCGCGCTGCTGTCCGCTCCGCTCCGTCGGCCCGGCCTCCGGCCGCCCGCTCCGATCCGTCGCTGACGGCCCGTTCCGTCCCCCCGCACGGGCCGTTCGTGACGGATCGACGCCCGGCGCCCTCCGGCAGGCCCGCGCTCGCTCCGCATGCGGCGCCCAGGCGCGCCCGGCCCGCTCCGATCCGTCGCGGACGGCCCGTCCTGCGCTCCTCCGCGGGCCGTGAGCGACGGATCAGCGCCCGCGCGCGCCGCCGCCTCGCGCGGATCCCCGCCGCGATGCCCCATCCGTGCCCCCGGCCTGCTCCGATGCGTCACGAACGGCTCCTTCCGTCCTCCCGAAGCGACCGTTCGTGACCCTTCGACGCCCGCTCGTCCGCACGCGCGCTCGCGCCGCCGCCTCGCGCTGGGCGCCGGATGTCCCGGCCGTGCCCCCGGCCCGCTCCGATGCGTCGAGAACGGTCCCCTCCACCCGTCGGAAGCAACCGTTCGTGACCCCTCGACGCCCGCTCGTCCGCACGCGCGCCCGCGCCGCCGCCTCGCGCTCGGCGCCGCCGCGACGTCCCGGCCTGCTCCGATGCGTCACGAACGGCTCCTTCCGTCCTCCCGAAGCGACCGTTCGTGACCCCTCGGCGCCCGTTCGTCCGTACGCGCGCCCGCGCCGCCGCCTCGCGCTCGGCGCCGCCGCGACGTCCCGGCCTCGCATCGGCCTGCTCCGATGCGTCACGAACGGCTCCTTCCGTCCTCCCGAAGCGACCGTTCGTGACTCCTCGGCGCCCACCCGCCCGCGAGCGGCCCGCACTCGGCCCGCACCGAGCACGACCGGGCATGCTGGGCGGATGACCGACGCCGCCCCGTCCCCCGACCGCCCGCGCCGTGCCCGCAGCCAGCACGTGCTCACCGTGCTGCGGACCGAGCGCCTCACCGGCCACCTCGTCCGCGTGCACCTCGGCGGCGACGGGCTCGACGCGTTCCTCGCCGAGTCCGACCCCGAGCGCCTCGCCGCGACCGACCGCTACGTGAAGCTCCTGCTCCCGCCGCGCGGCTCCGACCTCCAGCCGCCCTTCGACCTCGACGCGCTCCGGGCGAGCGTCGCCCCCGAGCAGCTGCCCGTGCGCCGCACCTACACCGTCCGCTCGGTCGACCTCGAGCGGCGCTCGATCGCCGTCGACTTCGTCGTGCACGGCGACGAAGGGGTGGCGGGACCGTGGGCGCTCGCCGCGGCTCCCGGCGACCGGATCGCCCTCTCCGCGCCCGGCGGCGCCTGGTCGCCGAGCGCCGATCCCGAGGCCGTGCACCTGCTGCTCGGCGACGACTCCGCTCTGCCGGCGATCGCCTCCGCCCTCGAGGGGATGTCCGCGCACGCGCGCGGCCTGGTCCTGATCGAGGTCGACTCGGCCGCCGACGAGCTCGATCTTCCCGCTCCGGCCGGAGTGGAGGTGCGCTGGCTGCACCGCGGCGGTCTCGAGGCCGGCCGGGCGCTGGTCGCGGCCGTCCGGGCCGAGCCGAGGCCCGAGGGCGTGCTCGAGGTCTTCGCGCACGGCGAGCGCACCGCGATGAAGCAGCTGCGCGCCCTCCTGCAGGACGAGTGGGGCGTGGAGCGCCGGGCGCTCTCGCTCTCGGCCTACTGGGCTCTCGGCCGCGCCGAGGACCGCTTCCAGGCCGAGAAGCGCGAGCCGGTCGGCGCGATCTTCGCCGACTGACGCGGGAGCGCACTCCGTCCGCACACCTCCGGGAAGGGACCAGCCTCGGACCCACCTCTACTCCGGTCCCCACGACCGGACCGTCCGATGGCGGTCCGGCCCTGCGAGCCTCGCGCCCGCCGCCCCCGCCGTTCTGCGGGCTGCTCGACCGACACGATGAGGAGAGCCCCCGTGGGAGTGCTGATCTTCGGCGCCTGGCGGCGCCGGATCGAGTTCGAGGACCGGACGCTCGCGCACGTGCGGATCGCCGTGCGCGCGCGGATGGAGCAGGGACAGCCGTTCCGCTTGACCTGGAGGACGCTGCAGGAGTCGGAGCCGCGCTCGCACGCGATCCTCGTGCAGCCGAACGCGGTGCTGGAGTACCGATTCGATCGTCCCCGTCTGCACGCCGTGAACCGCCTCTGGCTGCGCGAGCTCCTCACCCCCGCGTCCGGGCGCGACATGGGCGTCGCCGCCGAGCCCGAGCAGGCGCCGCTCCTCGGTGACGACCGTCCGTCCCCGGTTCCCGAGGGAGGGCTCGCGGCCTAGTCGGAGCGGAGCCCCTCACTGCCGGGCGAGGCCGACCGGGAGCCCGCCCGCAAGGGCGGCGGCGGATCCGAAGATCAGCGCCCCCACCCCGCCGAGGGCGGTGGCGACGACGGTGTTCAGCACGGCTCCGACGAGCGCGAAGCCCAGCACGTTCGGCAGCGAGAGGATCGCGGCGAGGTGGACCTGATCGCCGACGACCTGCCCGAGGAGCGTGTCGGCCTGGGTGAAGAGGTCCGAGTGCACGAGCAGCGGATGGGCGACCAGGACGGCGACGAGGCCGAGCAGCGCGATCGCGAGGCCGAGCAGGAACGAGAGCTTCACGGCCGACCAGAAGTCGACGTGCACGAGCGCGAGGCGGAGCGGAGCCTGATCGCCGGCCGGCTTCCCGGAGCCGGTCATCGGGCGTCAGCGGCGCGCTGGTCGGCGGCGACGACGTCGGCGACGACGAGGGCTGAGGCGGCGGCGAGGGCGAGGGCGCGGTTCACGAAGGTCTCCTTGGGCGGGACGGGCGCCGGGAGCAGAGGCTCGGCGGCGTTCTGCCAGAGTCCCGGGCCGGAGGAGTCCGGTGCGTCGTCCGGGAGTCGCGTCCGGTGCGCCTCGGGGATGACCGCGCGTCCGCTGCTCCCTCCGACAGCCCGCCACCCGCCGAGGGCCCCTCCTCTCCGGCGTGCGGTCGATGCGGATCGCCGCCTGCCGCTCGCAGGACCTCCCCCGCGCGGTGGATCCTGCCCGGACACGGAGCGCCGCGCAGGACGCCGCGGCCACCGCCCCAGCGGGACTCCCGCCGACACGGATGTTGCATCGCCGCCGCAGCCGGACATGTACCTGTGACTCCGCGAAAGGGGAACCATGAGCATCCGCTCCCGAGACGACTTCTCCGAGCTGTACCGCGCCCACTTCGACGACCTGCTCCGCTTCGTCCGCCGCCGCGCTCCCGCCGCGACGGTCGACGACATCGTCGGCGAGACCTTCCTCGCCGCCTGGCGTCGCCGGCAGGACCTGCCGGAGAACGTGCGGCCCTGGCTGTTCGGCACCGCCCGGCACGCGATCCTCAACGCCGCCCGCGGCGAGAACCGCCGGCAGGCGCTGGCCGTGCGGATCGGGACCCTCGCCCCGGAGGAGCAGGCCGACCCGTCGGTCGGCGACCGCCTCGACCTGGAGAGCGCGTGGAAGCGGCTGCCCCTCGCCGAGCAGGAGGCTCTGGCCCTCCACGTGTGGGAGGACCTCCCGCAGGCCGAGGCGGCGCAGGTGCTCGGCTGCTCCCGGGCCGCCTACGCGATGCGGCTCACCCGCGCGAAGCGGCGGCTGGCGGCGCTGCTCGCCCCCCTCGACTCCACGCTCCTCTCCGGCACGGCAGAACGGACCCTCTCATGACCGACCAGCTCCTCGACCTGCTCCGCGCGCACGACGCCGAGCCCCGCACCCCTCTCTCCGCTGCCGAGGCCGCACGTCGGGACGCGCTCCTCGGCGAGATCCTGGTCAGCGAGGACGCGGCCGCTCCCCGTTTCTTCCGCCCCCGCGACTGGGCCGTCGCCGGCGCGGCGACCGTGCTCCTGGCCGCCGCAGCCGCAGCCGCGGTGATCGTCGTGGTCCCGGGTCTCATCCCCGGCACCGGCTCCGTCGGGCTGAACCGCGCGGTGCTCGCCTCCTGGACCGCGATCCCCGAGCGCCTCCTGCCGAGCTCCGAGCTCGGGCAGTCGGCGACGCAGTGGTGTGCGACGAACCTGCAGAGCCCCAACGGCGAGGCCGGGCCGGCGGAGGTCTCGCACCTCGACGCGCGCGGCGACGCCGCCTCGATGATCTACCGCTTCGACGACTCCCTCTACTACTGCCTCAGCGCCGGGAACGGCGCGGGGATGTGGGAGGTGGCGGACGCCGCACCGGCCGGCCCCCTCGCCGCGGACGCCGTCCAGCTCAGCTCGGCCGGCACCTTCGGAGAGGGGGACGCCGCTCTGATCTACGCGGTCGGCTTCGCGGGCGCGGACGTGGAATCGGTGGTGCTGAACGAGGCCGGCGTCGAGCCGGTCGTCGCGACCCTCGAGGGCGGCTCCTGGACCGCCTGGTGGCCCTCGTCCGACGGTCTCGCCGCCGGGCCCGCCGGCACGGTCACGATCACCACCCGGGACGGCTCGAGCCGCGAGGTCCCCGTCGACTCCCTCTACCGCCCGTGAGCGGGCCGCGGCACTCCCGTTCGGACGGGCCGGAGCGGGAGGGGACGGGTGCGCGCGTCCTGTCCACGCGCTTCACCGACGTCCACTACCTCGACGAGGGACCGGAGGACGGCACTCCGCTCGTGCTCGTGCACGGCTTCCCCGACGTCCCCGCCACCTGGGACGGCGTCCTGGAGCTGCTTTCCCCCGGGCTCCGGGTGGTGCGCCCCTTCCTGCGCACCCGCGCCTCCCGTGACGCGCTAGAGCGTCTGCGGCCGCGGACGGTCCGTGCCCACCCCGCGGACGCTCCTGCTGGAGGCCGCGAGGAGCGAGGCGACGAGGACGAGCGCGGCGCAGCCGAGCAGGGTGCGGTCGAGCCCGACGAGGTCGGCGAGCGGGCCCACGAGCGCCTCCCCGAGCGGCACGGCGAGGAAGGAGCCGACCATGTCGTAGGAGTAGACCCGGGCGAGCGCCTCGCGGGGGACGTGGGTCTGCAGCGTCTGGTCCCAGGCGATGGCGAAGATCTCGAGCGCGACTCCGCCGAGGGCGAAGGCGAGGAGGAGGGCGGGGAGCGCCGGGAGGATCCCGAGGGCGGCGACCGGGACGGCCGTCACCGCCATGAGGGCGACGCCCGCCCCCAGCGCCCGGCGGGGCCGCCAGCGCAGCGCGATCACGGCCCCGATCACCAGGCCGACGGTCTGCGCGGCGATCACGAGTCCCCATGCCGCTCGGCCGAAGGACCGGTCGGCGACGACCGGGCCGAGGACCGTGGTCGCGCCGACGAACGCGGCGTTGACGGCGGTGAACTGCGCCACGACGATCCACACCCAGCGCCGGCTCGTGAACTCCCGCCATCCCTCGCGGAGGTCGGCGAGGACGGAGGCGCCCGGGCCCGAGCGGACCGTCCGCGGCAGCCGCACACGGGAGTAGAGGACCGCGGCCAGGGCGAAGCCAGCGGCGTCGACCGCCAGCCCCCACCCGGGACCCACCAGTGCGACGAGCGCGGCTCCGCCCGAGGCGCCGACGATGCTCCCGGCGTTCAGGCCCAGGCGGAGCAGGGCGTTGGCCGGGCGGAGCTCGCCGACCGGCACCGTCTCGGGGACGAGGGCGGCCGCGGCGGGCAGGCTCATCGCCGCGACGGCGCCGTTGAGCACGCTGAGCACGACCAGGGCCGCGACGGTCGCCGTCCCCGTGATCACCGTCACGGCGACCGCGGCCTGAGTGGCTGCTGCCGCGAGCGAGGTGCCGACGAGGATCACGGAGCGGGGGAGCCGGTCGGCGAGGACGCCGCCGAGCAGCAGGACGGCGACGTTGGCGAGGGAGCGCGCGGCGACGACGAGTCCGAGGTCCGTCGGCGAGCCCGTCAGGTCCAGCACGGCGAAGGCCAGGGCGATCGGAGCGACGGCGTTGCCGAGGACGCCGGTCGTGCGGGCGGCGAGGAGCCAGCGGAAGGGGCCGTGCGCAAGAGGACCGTGCGCCAGCGGCCCGCGCCCGTCGCGGGTCACGGCCGGCGGAGCGGGAACATCGCGGTCGTCATCGACACCGGCGCGGTCCCGGGGGTCCTCGGCGGCCGGGCCGCCGCGTGCAGCAGCGCGGACGCCTCCCCGACGTGCCGCACGACCCGCCGCCAGACCTCGGGGTCGACCCAGAGCTCCGCGTCCGTCGAGAGCTGAGGACCGTCCGCCCGGCTCGACGAGCGCCGCCGGAGCTCCTCGATCAGGGCCTCGAGGTGCAGGTCCCGCTCCTCCTCCGGCCCTGCGTCCACGGACGCGGTCACGTCGAAGGGCCTTCCGGAGGCCTCGTGCCGGTACCTCTTCGCCTCGCCGCCCCGCAGGCGCACGGTCTCGACGACGGCCACGAGCCCGGCGCGCTCCAGCACGCGGAAGTGGTAGCTCGCCGTCGCCTGCGACAGCTGCAGCTCGCGGGCGGCCTCCGCGGCGCTCATCGCCGCTCCCGTCACCAGGGACAGCAGGCGGAGGCGGATCGGATGCGCGGTGGCGCGCAGCTCGTCGAGAGAGGACATGCGGCCATGGTGACCGGCGGCTCCCGCACCGTCAAACAGGGCTTTGGGGGTGGGGCGGCGCTCACCGAGCCGCTCCGGTGCACATCGGGCGGCGCTCGCCGGGCCGCTCTGACGAGCGATCCGGAGGGCCCACCGCTCTCCCCAGCGATCAGGGAGCGGGGCCCGGAGTCGTCCTCCGGGCCCCGTCGCTCAGACCTGGGCGGTGCCGCTGTCCTCGACCGGGCCGGACGCGTCCGACTCCTCGGTGATCTCGGTGTCGGTCTCGTCGGCGCGGTCGCGGAGCGCGTCGGCCATCGCGCCGGCGCCCTCGGCTCCGTGGTCGTGCTCGACCTGGTCGATCAGGCCGCCGAGCTTCTCGTCGTTGCTGGCGTCCTCGGCTCCGTCCATCACGGGGCTGTTCTGCTCGTTGTCGCTCATGGCGCTCCTCCTGGGTCGACCGGCCTCTGCGCCGGTGGTCCGACGCTACGCGCGCGGCCCGTGCGGTGCAGGTGATCGACGGGAATCGGCCGGTCCGCTATCGGGGTGCCGAGCGACGTTCCCGGTCATCCCCGAGTCGAGCGGATATCGCTCTCCACCCTCCGGAGAAGTGAGCGGATATCGCCTGTCGAATGAGCCCCTATCGCTTTCCGGCGAGGTGAACAGTTCTCTCAGGGAAGTGCCCCTCGGAGACCCTCCCTGCTATGATCGGGCGACTTCTGCACCAGGGACCGGGGGGTCGTTCTCGGCGGACGATCGATCATCCACACGCCTGTTATCTCGATCATCACCAGTGAAGGCGCGTATGGCTTCGTATCTCTTCGTCTGCTCCGGCGGCGGGCATCTCAAGGAGATGTTCGCGCTCTCGGGGCTCCTCGGAGTCGACCCGGAGGAGCAGCACTGGGCGACCGTCGACAGCGCCCTCAGCCGCACCCTCCTCGCCGACCGGCGCGTGACCCACCTCGCCGATCCGCCGCCCCGCGCCGTGGTGCCGGTGCTCCGCAACGCGATGATCGGCCGCTCCCTGCTGGCCCGCGGGTCCTTCGACGCCGTCTTCAGCACCGGCGCCAGCCCCGCCCTCTCCTTCCTGCCGCTCGCGGCCTCGCGCGGCATCCCCGCGCACTACATCGAGAGCGCCGCCCGCGTGCTCGGCCCGTCGATGACCGGTCGGATCCTCGCCCGGGTCCCCGCCGTCTCGACCTACACCCAGTACCGCTCCTGGGCCGACGACCGCTGGAGCTTCGGCGGCTCGATCTTCGACACCTACCGCGTCGAGGACGTCGTCCCGCAGCCGATCCGCCGCGCCGTGGTCTCGGTCGGCACGCAGGACGGCTACCCGTTCCCCCGCTTCTTCGCCGCGCTCGCGCCGCTGCTCGAGGGCGTGGAGGTGCTCTGGCAGACCGGAGCGAACGACGTCTCCGGGCTCGGGATCGACGGCCGCCACTCCGTGCCGCACGACGAGCTCAACGCCGCGATGAAGGCGGCCGACGTCGTCATCGCGCACGGGGGAGTGGGCACCGCGCTCAGTGCCATCGAGCAGGGCCGGGTGCCGATCCTGGTCCCGCGCCGCGCCTCGTTCGGCGAGCACGTCGACGACCACCAGGTGCAGATCGCCACCCGCCTGGCCGACTCCGGCCTCGCGGTCACCGTCGACATCGAGGGCCTCTCCCGCGAGACGCTCGAACTCGCCGCGGCGAGGCGGGTCGTCTCCGCCGATTCCGCCGTGCCCTTCGTGGTGCACGAGACGGCCGAGAAGTCCTCAGGCCTCTCCCGCCGTCTCTTCCCCTCCTCCCGCTGATCCCCGCCCGAGCGACCAGACGTGATGAGAACGACATCCACGCGTCATCCGCGGCCCGTACACTCTCGAATGGGTTGGGGGGCCGGACGTCACTTCATGTGCGTCGAATTCGGAATGGTCGGCCGACTCGACACTGATGGCGAAAGCTCCGAAGGATTCTCGATATGACTGACACCCCGCGCGGCCTCTCGCGCCGCCTCCTGCTCGCCGCCTCCGCTGTCGGAGCCGCCGCGACCGCCTCCGCGCTGGTGGCGACCCCGGCGCTCGCTGCGCCGAACTACAGCGTGATCCCGAGGCTCCCGGGCGAGGTCTCGCGCCTCGACACCAAGTTCTCGAAGAGCGGCAACAAGCCCTACGAGATCATCGATGTGAAGATCGGCAGCGACTCCACCCGCCTCTTCGTCCCGCACTCGGCGAAGCCGAAATCAGGCTCCTCGGTGCCGGTCGCCTGGTTCTACCACGCCAGCGGCAGCAGCTTCAGGGCCCTCGACAAGGCCTACTTCTACTCGGCCGATCCGCTCGTCGACCTGGGCTTCGTCAGCATCTGCCCGGACTTCGGCGGCCCGAGCAACTACACCAACCCCACGGCGCTCGCCGTGCAGACGGCCGCCACAGCCTGGGTGCAGAGCCTCTGGAACGTCCGCGGGAGCTTCCTCCGCTCGAACTCCGGCGGCGGCGCGATGATGTGCTGGGCCTACGCGAAGAAGATGGTGCCGAACATCTACGGGGCCTACCACGCCAGCAGCGTCTTCGACGTCGAGGACCTCGCGGCGCGCGACGACAGCCAGCCGAACCGCGTCCTCGCGGTGTACGGCGGAGACCGGGCGCTGATGCGCGCGACCAACCCCGCCCGGCTGCCGCAGTCCGCCTGGCAGGGCATGCGTCTGCGCGTCAGCGCCGGCACGGCCGACCAGCTCGCTCCTGCCGAGCTGCACGGCGGA
Source organism: Rathayibacter sp. AY1D9 (assembly GCF_002932395.1). Taxonomy (NCBI): domain Bacteria; kingdom Bacillati; phylum Actinomycetota; class Actinomycetes; order Micrococcales; family Microbacteriaceae; genus Rathayibacter; species Rathayibacter sp. AY1D9. The sequence goes on along the minus strand of NZ_PSVQ01000016.1, from coordinate 19,826 downwards.
CGCCTCCGCCGCCTCGCGCTCCCCGTCGCCAAGGAGGCGACGATCGCCTACCACAACAGCGCCGGCTACGAGGGCGGCCATGTCGTACCGGAGTTCACCAACAAGGACTCGGTCGCGACCTTCCGCCGCTGGCTTCAGGAGGGCCCCGCCTGATCCGCGGCAGGACCGACGCGACCCCTCCTCCCCGGGGGTCGGCGCCAGGGTCGAGCAGTGGAGGAGGAGGGCACGGCATCGCAGGCGTCCCAGCCGCCGAGAGGCGGCTCGCGAGGGCATCGCGATCCTCATCGAGGCCGACGGGACCACTCCCGTGAGCGCCGCACCGCCCGCCCCCTCCTCCACCACTCCGCTCCGACGCCAGAAGGACTCCCTGACGTGATCGACATCCTCCCGCGACGACTCCTCGTCGGCGCGCTCTTCTCGGTCGCCCTGGTGATCGTCCTCGGGATGGGGTACATCTTCTCGACCCGGGAGCCGGCCACCGGCCTCCTGGTGATCGCCGCCGGAGTCGGCGGCATCGTCGGGGCCTGGGTGCTGCTGCGGGTCCCCGCGCACTGGCTGCCGGCGATGGCGCTCGCGTTCTTCGCGCTCGTCCCGACGCCGCTGACCCCCTCGACCCTGACGTTCCGCATGACGCTCTGGGCCGTCATCCTCGTGATCTGGGCGATCCGGCGCGGGCTCGCTCCCGAGCTGTGGCGCGCCCCCGTCAAGGCGTGGACCCGCGAGCTCGTGCTCTCCCCGTGGCGGGCCGTGGTGATCCTCGCGTTCATCGCCCTCATGCTCTGGTCGGCCCTGGCGACGGTGCGCAGCTCCTACGCGACCGAGGGCGTCTCGTGGATGTTCAGCTTCGCGATCTGCGTGGGCGTGCCGATGCTCGTCTTCGACGCCCAGCGCGAGGCCGTGCTGCTGCGCAAGACGTGGGTGATCCTCTCGGGGCTGCTCGCCCTCTACGCCGCCCTCGAGCTGGTCGCGCAGAGCTCCCCGATCCTCGGTGCCGTCTACGGCGCCCTCGGCTACGAGCAGGACCAGCACTGGTCGCTCTACCGCGCCGAGATCACCTTCGGCCACCCGCTGCTCGCCGGCACCTTCCTCACGGTGGGCGCCGGTCTCGCGTTCGGCTCCTGGCTCCAGGGCTCCCGCAAGTCGGACCTGCTGCTGGGCATCCTGGCCTCGGGCGGCGTCGTCGCGACCGTCTCGCGCGGACCGATGGCGGCCATCGCCGTCGCGGTCGTCGTCGCGCTCGTCGCCGTGGGCTTCCTCAACCCGAACCGCTCGCTGCTCCGGCCCGGCTCGATCCTGATCGCCGGGCTCGTCGCGGGTGTCGGAGTCCTGAACTTCGAGCCCGTCACCGCCCGCAACAACAACCTCGACGCCTCCATCTCGGCCGGCGCCCGCGACCTCGCGGTGACCGTGTCGCTGAAGGCGGCCGAGCTCACGCACTGGCTCGGCTCCGGAGCGGCGACGTCCGGCATCAGCGGCAGGCGGTTCTCGGACGTCGTCATCGAGAACTCGTTCCTGCAGCTGCTGATCAGCGTCGGCATCCCCGGCCTGCTGCTCTTCGTGATCATGGTGGCCGCGATGTTCGGCGCCACGCTCAGCCGTCGCGACATCGGTCCTGCGGCGGGCCTGCTCGGCTTCATGGTCTGCCTCGCCGGCTACAACGCCATCGACGCGGTCCGCCCCAGCCACCTGCTCCTGGGATTCCTCGTCATCATCTGCCTCAACCCGGTGCACGTCCCCGACTTCTCGAAGGGCATCCGGATGCGCCAGCCCCTCGGGGCGAGGATCTTCGACGCGCCGATGGCCGTCGGGATGCGGGGCGAGCGATGAGCCGCCTCGCCCGCAGGAACGACTCGTCGCCGGCCGCGCTCGTCGTCCAGCAGTCGCTCGCGCCGCCGGACTCGACCACGCAGTACGTCGACTCGATCGTCGACGGCCTGGCGCCCGGCGTCGAGCTGCTGTTCTTCTCCTGGCGCAGCGCCCTGCTCGCCGACTACGACGTGCTGCACGTGCACTGGCCCGAGCTGATGATCCGCGGCCGCAGCCCGCTGCACCGCTTCCTCCGCCGCCGCGCCCTCGACGTGCTGCTGGTGCGCCTCGCGCTCCAGCGCATCCCGCTCGTGCGGACGGTGCACAACCTGCACCCGCACGAGCTCGGTCCCGCCGCCGAGCGCCGCTCGCTGGCCCGGGTCGACCGCGCGACCGACCTGTTCGTCCGCCTGAACCCGACGACCGTCGCTCCCGGCCGGGCGCCCGCCGTCACCGTGCTGCACGGCCACTACCGCGACCAGTTCGCGCAGCACCCGCTGCCCGAGCGCGAGCACGGCCGCGTCCTCTACTTCGGCATCATCCGCCCGTACAAGGGCGTCGTCGAGCTGATGGACGTGTTCCGCGGCGTGGAGGACGACTCCCTCTCCCTGCACGTGGTCGGCAGCCCCAGCACGGGCCAGCGCGAGCTGGTCGAGGAGCGGGCCGCCCGCGACACCCGGGTGCGCACCACGCTCCGCCGGGTCGACGACGCCGAGATGGTCGACGAGATCGGCCGGGCCGAGCTGATCGTCCTTCCCTACCGCGAGATGCACAACTCCGGCTCGATCCTGGTCGCCCTGTCGCTCGGCCGGCCGATCCTGGTGCCTCGCACGCCCACCAACACGGCCCTGGCCGAGGAGGTCGGCAGCGACTGGGTGATCGAGTACGACGGCGAGCTCACCCCCGAGCTGATCACCGCCGCTCTCGAGCGCACGCGCACCCGGCCGCCGGAGGGGCTCCCCGCCCTCTCCGGTCGGGACTGGGACGTGCTCGGACTCCAGCTCAAGAAGGCCTACGAGGGCGCGATCGCCACCAAGAAGGGCTCGACCCGATGACCGGGACCACGCAGAAGCCGTCACCGAGCCTCAGCCGCTCGGCGAGCCGCGGCGCCGCCGTCACCATCGGCGGGCAGGCGATCCGCATCGCCGTCCAGCTGGGCGGCATCGTCATCCTCGCGCGCCTGCTCTCGCCGGCCGACTACGGCCTGCTCGCGATGGTCACGGCGATCATCGGCATCGGCGAGATCTTCCGCGACTTCGGCCTCTCCTCCGCCGCCATCCAGGCGAAGGAGATCACGCCGGGCCAGAAGAGCAACCTGTTCTGGATGAACTCGGGCATCGGCCTCACCCTCACCCTGGTGGTCATCGCGGCCTCCTGGCCGATCGCCGCCCTCTACGGCGACGACCGGCTCCAGCTGCTGACCGTCGTGCTCTCCTCGACGTTCCTCCTCAACGGGATCTCGACGCAGTTCCGCGCCGACCTCGCCCGTCACCTCCGCTTCGTGAAGATCACCCTGGTCGACATCGTCGCCCAGGTGCTGGGCCTCGTGGTCGGCGTGCTGATGGCGCTCGGCGGCGCCGGCTACTGGGCGCTGGCCGGGAGCCAGATCGTGCAGCCGCTCATCAGCGTGCTGATGCTGGTCTTCATCACGGGCTGGCGTCCCGGCCGCTACCGCCGCGGCGAGGCGATGGGCCACTTCCTCCGCTACGGAGGCGGGGTCTTCGCGACCCAGGCGCTGACCTACGTGAGCAAGAACGTCGACTCCGTCATCATCGGCGCGCGCTTCGGCCCGGTCGACCTCGGCCTCTACAACCGCGCGTTCCAGCTGATGATGCTGCCGCTGCAGCAGTTGAACTCTCCGGTGCAGCGCGTGGCACTGCCCGTGCTGTCCAAGCTGCAGGACGAGCGCGAGCGGTTCCGCACGTTCATCCTCTTCGGCCAGTCGGCGATGCTGACGGCGATGGGCCTCGTGCTCGCCGTCCTCGGCTCCCAGTCCGACTCGGTCATCCGGATCCTGGTGGGGGAGCGCTGGCTCGCCTCGGTCCCGATCTTCCAGATCCTGCTCGTGGCCGGGTTCTTCCAGGCCACGGCGTACTGCTCCAACTGGGTGTTCCTCGCCAAGGGTCTCGTGCGCCAGAGCGTCTGGTACAGCCTGGCGACCCGCCCGCTGATGGTCGTCCTGATCCTGCTCGGCTCCAACTGGGGAGTGACGGGCGTCGCCATCGCGTACGCCGGCTCGCTCGCCCTCACCTGGCCGACCGCGCTGATCTGGATCGGCCGCACCTCCGATGCCCCCGTCCGCGAGATGTTCACCAACGGCCTCCGCAGCGGCATCACGTTCGGCTCGATCACGGTGGGCGCCTACTTCTCCACCGTCTGGATCGCCGCCGACCAGCCCGTCCTCCGCCTCCTCCTGGGCGGCGCCGCCGTCCTGGTCGGGGTCGGGCTCTGGATGCTGATCCTCCCCGCGTTCCGCCGCCAGATCCTCAGCCTCGCCGACCTGCGCCGCCACTTCCGCCGCAGCCGCCCGGCCGCCGCTCCGGCCCCGGCCACGGTCGACGCCATCAGCCCCACCGGCGACAGCGCGCTGGTCGACGGAGCCGTCACGGCCGGCATCCCCGACTCCGAGCGGCCTCCCGCCGCCGTTCCTCCCACCGAAAGAGATCGATGAAACTCAAGCTCGGCGTCGTCAAGTCCTGGAAGAAGGACTTCGTCACGACGACCCGCCTGCCCGCCCGACGCGACGCGGCGGTGCTCCGCGCCGCCCTCGCGGACCTCCGACCCGAGCCCGAGTCTCACCTCGTGATCGCCGCTCCCGGCAGCGGCAACATCGGCGACCAGGCCATGCTGGAGGCGTTCCTCGAGAACACCACCGGCCCCGTCGTGGTCGTCCAGCGCTACGCCGGCGACGTCGTGATCCCCGAGGAGCAGGCCGACCGGGTCGAGGTCGTCGAGCTCCCGCACCTGGTCTACGGAGTGGGCGACGCGCACGCCGCCGATCTCCGCGCCTACGCCGCGCTGATCCGCCGCGCCCGCTCGGTCTCGGTCGTCGGCGCCGACATGATGGACGGCAAGTACAGCCTCCGCGGCTCGGTCCGCCGCTCCCTGCTCGCGCAGGCCGCCGCCGAGGCAGGGGTGCCCACGCGCGTCCTCGGCTTCTCCTGGAACGCGGCGGCCCGCCTCGCCGCCCGCCGCTCCCTGATCGCCGCCTCCCGCGCCGGCGTCGTCCCGATGCTCCGCGACCCGCTCTCGGCGGAGCGCGCCCGGAGCATCGGCGTGCAGCGCGTCGAGGAGGTCACCGACATCGTCTTCTCGGCGCGCACCCGCGACCGCAGCTTCCGCGAGGATCTGGGACTGCCCGAGGGCGTCCCCTTCGCGCTCGTGAACGCGAGCGCCCTCGTCGCCGGCATGGTCGACCAGGTGCCGGAGTACGAGCGCATCGTCGACCGCCTGCGCGCGGCCGGCGTTCACGTCGTGCTCCTCCCGCACGTCTCCCGCCCCATCGGCGACGACAAGGTGGCCGTCCGCGCGGTCGCCGAGCGCGTGGGAACCGAGGGCGTCACCGTCGTCGACCGCGTGCTCATGCCCGCCGAGATCCGCGGCCTCGCCGAGGACGCCCTGCTGACCGTCACCGGGCGGATGCACCTCGCGATCATGTCGCTCTCGCTCGGCGTCCCCGCGATCACCCTCGCCACCCAGGGCAAGGTCGAGGGCATCATGCGCCTCATCGGCCTGCCGCAGCTGTGCGTCGAGCCGGTCCCCGGCTTCGCCGACCGCGTCCTCCCGGTGATCGACCGCATCCTCGCGGAGCCGGGCGACGGCGGCGTGCGCGCCACCATCGACTCGGCCATGCCCGAGGTGCGCCGCCTCTCGGCGCTCAACACCCGCGGCCTCGGCGCGGAGGTCGTGCGATGAGCGCGGCGCAGGAGAAGGGACCGCGCATGCGGATCATGTTCGTCGTCACGTCGCTGCACGGCGGCGGGGCCGAGTTCGTCGCCCGCACCTGGATGGGCTGGCTCCTCGAGCAGGGCCACCACGTCGACGTCGTCACCACGTCGGTGAAGGGCACCGACGAGTACCTCCCCGAGGGCGCGGTGCTGCACCGCATCGGCGAGGGCAAGGGCCACGTCGGCAAGGCGCGGATGCTCAAGGAGCTGTTCCGCCGCCGCACCCCCGATGTCGCGGTCGCCCTGCAGGGCTACCCGAACATCGTGCTCCTGGCCTCGGCGGAGATGACCGCGAAGGCGGACCGCCCGAAGACCATCGTGAGCGAGCGCAACCTCGTCTCGCTCGGCATCCCGGGCTTCTCGAAGACCCAGAAGGTGCAGCTCGGGCTCGCCAAGACGCTCTACCGCCGCGCCGACCACGTCATTGCGATCTCGCACCCCGTCGCAGGCGAGCTCGTCGCCGGCTTCGGCGTCTCGGGCGAGCGCTGCACCGTCGTGCCGAACCCGGCGACCGCCAAGGTCGACCGCTCCCGCCAGGTCTCGCGCACCCCCGGCACCGCGGCGGGCCTGCAGATCGTGCTGCCCTGCCGCCTCGTCGTCCAGAAGCGCCCCGAGCTCGCGATCCTCGCGGCCGAGGAGCTGGAGCGCCGCGGCATCCCCGCGAAGGTCGTCTCCTTCGGCGGCGGCCCGCTGCTCGGCAGCATGAAGGCGGAGGCGACCGCGCGCGGCGTGGACTTCCAGGACATGGGCTGGGTCGAGGACTGGTTCCACCACTTCGACGAGAACGCCGTCGTGCTGCTCCCGTCGCTGCGCGAGGGCTTCGGCAACGTGCTGGTCGAGGCGGCCGCCGCCGGCGTCCCCTCGGTCGCCGTGTCCGGGGCGCTCGGAGTCGCGGACGCGATCGTCCCCGGCCTGACCGGCGAGCTCGCGCTCACCCCCTCCGCCTCCGACCTCGCCGACGCGCTGATCCGCGCGAGCGAGCTCGAGATCACCGGCATCGACCGCTGGCTCGACCGCTTCTCGCTGGAGTCCAGCGGCCGCGACCTCGAGACGGTGCTCCGCCGGGTCGTGGGGCAGAAGTGACCCTCGTCTCGGTGGTGGTCCCGGCGCACCAGGAGGAGGCGCACCTCGCCTCGGCCCTGGAGCGCCTGCTGCGGCAGACCCACGCCGAGCTCGAGATCCTCGTGGTCGACGACGCCTCGACCGACGGGACCGAGGCGATCGGCCGCGCGTTCGCCGAGGAGCACGAACGGATCCGCTACCTCCGCCAGGACGAGAACCAGGGCGTCGCGGCCGCTCGCGAGCGCGCTGTCGGCCAGGCCGCCGGCGAATGGGTCTGGCTGGTCGACGCCGACGACGAGTGGCCGGAGACCGCGGTCGAGGCCATGCTCACCGCGGGGGAGGCGGGCCCCGCCGACGTGGTGGTCGCCCAGGCGGTCACGGTCGACGCCACCGGATCCACGCCCGTCGGCTCCCTGCGCGGCCCGCTCGCGCTCTCGGGCCGGGGCGCCTTCACCGCGCTCCTGGTCGGGGAGCTGACCGGGCACCTCTGGAACAAGTTGTTCCGCCGCGAGCTGTTCGACGGCATCGACTTCACGCGGATCCGCCAGCACTCGGACCAGGCGCAGGTCGCGCAGCTGCTCGCCGCGGCCGACGAGGTCGTCGTCGTCCCCGACTCCGTCTACGAGTACCGCCTCCGCTCCGGCTCGATCATCCGCTCGGGCGCGAAGCGCGCCGACTCGCTCGCCGGGCTCGCCGCCGTGATCGAGCGGACGGCCCGCGGGCTCGACCCGCGCCTCCTCGACTCGCAGGACTACTCCTACTACCGCGCGCGCTTCTCCCTGCTCTCCCGCTTCAAGGACGCCACCTCGGGCGCGCACAGCCCCGAGGAGGCCGACCGGCTCTGGCGGGCCGCGCACGACGAGGCGGGGCTCCGGCACCTGGTCGCGCTCGTGCGCCGGCGCGACCTCAAGCGCTCCGTCCTCTTCGGGCTCGCCGCCGCGGCGCCCGCGCTCTACCGAGCGGCGATGAGCGCCGGGAACGGACGCCGGTGACCGTCGTCTCCATGGTGAGCGGAGAGGCCGGAGTGCGCTTCCCGGCAATCGAGTCCTCGTCACTATTCCGTCGAATGTGCGGCGCGGACGATACACCCTTAGTCTTGATCCTCGGTCGCATTCTGCGACCGAGCCTGCGTCCTTCTCTGAGCCTTGTTCACCTCGGATGGAATTCACGAGCGGTACGACCGGGCACAAGGGGGAGAGAATGAAGCTGCTGAAGCCTGCGGGCGGGGCCCGACGCGAATGGGTGGATTTCGCCAAGGGTGCCGCCATCTTGATGGTCGTGTACTACCACACGTCGTTGTACCTCGGTGACATCGGGGTCGAGAACACTCTCGGCCGCATCAAGGTCGTGTTCGAGCTGTTCCCGATGCCCCTCTTCTTCCTGGTGTCCGGTCTCTTCGGCTCGCGCATCCGCACCTGGAGCTTCGGCGACCTCTGGCGCCGCAGGCTGTACCCGCTGCTCTGGCTCTACGTGGTCTGGTCCGTGATCCGCATGGCCTTCTACCTGGTCGTGCCGCTCGCGAACGGCGGACTCGGCGAGCTCCCCGCGACCGACCCGCTCAACCTGCTCCTGCTGTTCTTCTGGCCCAGCAGCAGCTACTGGTTCATCTACGGCCTCGTGCTCTTCACGCTCGGCGCGTGGCTCCTGCGCAAGGTCGACCACCGCGTGCAGGTCGCCCTCGCCGCGGTGATGGGGACGATGTTCACCACCGGTCTCCTCAACACGACCAACGTGGGCTGGAACCGCATCGGCGCCCTGTTCGTCTTCTTCCTGGTGGGCACGCTCTACTCGAAGAGGATCATCGACTTCGTCGAGCAGAAGGGGAGCCGCGCGTTCCTCTACGTCACTCCGGTCTTCGTCGTGCTGAGCGCGGTGCTCTTCCTCTTCCCGATCCGCTGGGTGCCGTTCCTCGCCCTCGCCGGCCAGATGGCCGCCGTCGCGATGGGCATCCTCGTGTCGCGGGCCCTCTCCCGAGTGCGATTCCTGAACTTCTTCACGATCTGCGGCGAGCGCAGCCTGCACATCTACCTGCTGCACCTCTACTTCATCGTGATCGCCATCACGATCCTGCGGGTGATCCTCCCCGAGGACCGCTCCGAGATCGGCGGCTTCGAGGTGCCGCTGCTGCTGGTCGTGATGGTGCTCGCGGTCGTCCTCTCGCTCTTCGTGACCCGCTACCTCTCGAAGGTCAAGTGGATCTACGTCCCCCCGGCCGCCCTCGGCGGCCCCGGCAAGCGGCGCAAGCCCGTGCCCGTCCCTGCGCGCGGCCCCGGAGTCGTCTCCGATCCCGTCGCGGTCCCGGCCGATGAGCCCGGCACCTCCCCCAGTTACGAGAAGAAGAGAGCGGAGTCCCACGAGTGAAGACGACACGAGCACGCAGAGCCGGAGTCCTGGCGGCCGTCGTGGCCGTCGCCCTCGGGCTGGCCGGCTGCTCCTCGCAGCCCGAGCCCGTCCGCACGCCCGACGGCTTCACGACGGAGAAGGCGATCGAGTACCGCTCGGTCGACGGCGTCTCGCTGAAGGCCGACGCCTGCCTCCCCACCGCGGGCGGCACCGACCGCCCCGCGCTGCTGATGCTGCACGGCGGAGGGTTCGTCGACGGCGCCCGCGACGAGGGCGGGATGACCGAGCTCTGCGAGTACTACGCCGAGCGCGGCTTCGTCTCGGTCTCCGTCGACTACCGCCTCCTCCAGGACAGCCGGTACCCCGGCCAGATCGAGGACGCGCAGGCCGCCGTGGAGTGGCTGCGCGAGCCCGCGCAGGTCACGCGCTTCGGCCTCGACCCCGCCCGCATCGGCGTGATGGGCAGCTCCGCCGGAGCGATCATCGGAGCGACCATGGGCACGCTCGGCGAGGGCTCCCTCACCGAGGGCTCGCGGGTCAAGACGGTCGTCGCCTTCTCGGCGGTCGCCGACATGACCGAGACCGGGATGTCGCTGGGCACGCCGGTGCCCGAGGCGAAGGAGCAGATCCTCTCCTACCTGAACTGCGACGAGATCGACTCGACGACCTGCCCGCAGAGCATCCCCGCGTCGCCGATCACCTCGGTCGACTCCACGGACGCCCCGCAGATCTGGCTGACCTCCGAGGACGAGCTCGTCCCGGTCGAGCAGGCCGACGCGATGCAGGTCGCCCTGCAGGACGCCGGAGTGGCGTCCGAAGTCGGCGTGGACGGCTCCGGCCACCACGGGCTCCAGAACAACACCCCGAACAACAAGAAGGCGATCCTCGCCTTCCTGCAGGCCCACCTCTGATCCACCGCTCCCGCGCGAAACCTCGCGGCCGGTTCCGCGCAACGCGGACGACACATCACGACGCTACAGTCAGACCCCCTGCACTCCGGTGCAGTCGACGAAAGGGACACCACACACCATGACCTTGAACGGACTGTTCGCCGGCATCGGCCGGAGGTGGGTCTACATCGTCGCCTTCGCTCTGCTCGGCGCCGTGGCGGCCCTGGTACTCAACGCCGTCCTCCTCCCGCAGTACAAGGCGGACGCACGCGTGTACGTCGCGGTCTCCTCGTCCGGAGTCCTCTCGACCGCGGACCGGGTCGCGGCCAACAGCGCCGCCTCCCAGGCCACGGTCACCTCCGTCGCCCTCGGCACCTCGGACACCGTCCTGCAGGGCGTCATCGACGGCCTCGGCATCGACGAGCCCATCGAGGAATTCGCCAAGCGCGTGACCGTCCTCGCCGAGCCGGAGTCCGTGGTCATCACGATCTCGGCCACCGACCCCTCGCCCGAGCAGGCCGCGGTCATCGCCAACGCGGTCGCCGCCCAGCTCGACGCGGCCGTGAAGGGCGCCGATCCGGCGACCACCACGAACGGCGTCGCCGTCCCGCAGATCCAGCTCCAGGTGCTCAGCCAGGCGCTCCCGCCGGAGCTGCCGGTCACCGGTGGCATCCTCGTCCTGCTCGCGCTCGGCATCCTCGGCGGCGCCGTGGTCGGCGTGGGAGTGGCGATCGTGATGACCGCCCTCGACCGCCGCCTCCGCAGCGGCGACGACGTCCGCTCCGCGATCGACCGGCCGCTGCTGGGCATCGTCCCGGTCAAGGCCACCAAGCTCGACGAGATGCTGAACTCGACCGAGATCCCGGCCCGCTACTCGGCCGTGGCGTTCGAGCTCTCCGCCATCGCGCGCACCCGCTCGTACTCCTCCTTCGCGATCGCCCCGGCGTCCGAGAAGACCCCGCACACCGCCAGCGCGGTGCTGCTCGCCAAGGCGCTGGCCGTGCTCGGCTCGTCCGTCGTGATCGTGGACGGCACCGCCGAGGGCTCGGCTCTCGCTTCCGCCTCGGGCGGACGCCCGGGCCTGCGCGAGGTGCTCGCCGGAGCCGCCTCGCTCGACGACGCGATCATCAAGCGCTCGACCGACCGCGTCGACCTGCTCCCCGCGGGCGGCGCCCAGGCCGGTACGCCGATGCCGACCGACGCCCTCCGCGCGCTGGTCGAGGAGCTCGAGAAGGTCTACGACATCGTCCTGATCGTCACCGGCACCCTCGGCGCGACCGAGCAGTCGCCGACCTTCCGCGGCGTGGCCGACGGAGCCGTCCTCGTCCTGATCGAGGGCAAGGTCGACTCGCCCCAGGCCGCCGCCGACGTGCACTGGATCGAGACCGCCGGCACCCCCGTGGTCGGCGCGGTCGTCCTGGCCCGCCACAAGCTGCAGAAGGCCCCCGCGATCGTCTGATCGCGTCCTCGCACGCTGCGGAAGAGCGCACCCCGGCCCCGGCCGCGGTGCGCTCTTCTGCGTCCGGGGACTGCGCCGCTTGTCCGGGCAGGCCCGTGCGGGCTCTGCGAGGCCTGGCCGGCGCGTCCGCCCTCCCAGCCTCTCCAACGCCCGCCGTGGCCGGACCGGACCCTTCTCCGTCCCCCGCGAGCCCGCTCACCCCGCGAGTCCGCACGAGTCGCGGTAGTCGCGCGCGAGCACGCCGACTTCCGCGGACTCGAGAGGAGGCGGCGTCCCCGTCCTAGGCCAGCGGGCTCTCCGGGGCGGGCCCGTGCGGGCTCTCCAGGGCATGGCCGGCCCCTCCGGACCTCCTCCGGCCTCTCCAGCGCCCGCCGTGGCCGGACCAGGTGCCTCACCGGCTCCCGGGAGCCCGCTGAGACCGCGAGGCCGCAGAAGTCGCGGTACCCGCGCGCGACTCCGCCCACTTCTGCGTGCTGGAGAGGCGCGGGCGCGTCAGCCGGGCTCTGATCGCGTCACCGTCCGACCGGCCCACTCCTGCGGCCCCGGAGACGCCGAGCGCCCGCCCGCGCCCTCGCGAGTCCGCGGTGGTCGCGGTCGTCGCGCGCGACCCCGCCGGCTCCCGCGTGGTCGGCGGGAGGCGGGCACACGCAGAACCGCCGCCGTCGAGGGGACGACGGCGGCGGTTCTGCGCGCGGGGAGCGGATCAGGTCACGGCGTGCAGGCCACGTTCCCGATCAGGTCCTTCCCGGAGTTGGAGCAGCTCAGCGTGTTTCCGCTGGTGGACCAGTTGGACGGCTGGTGGAGGTAGACCACCGCGTTGCTGGTCTTCAGCGCGAGGTTGCCGCTGATGGTGTTGTCGTTGCCCGAGCCGTCGGCGCGGGTGATCACCTGGTAGCCGTAGGTGGTGGTGCCCGCGGCGGAGTTGCCCGCGGCCAGCCAGCTGTTGCCCGAGACCAGGATCAGCGAGACGACGTCCGAGGCGAGCCGCGATCCGCCGAGGACCGTGTTCCCGATGATGTCGCCGTCGAGGGTGCCCTCCTTGGCCTCGATCGGCTCGGCGCCGGTGTCGCTGATCGCGTTGTCGACGACCGCGATGCGGGCCGTGCGGTCAGGGTTGCAGCTGTTGTACTCGCACCAGTTGCGGTCGGAGGTGCCGACGTAGACGCCCTCGCCGTACTTGGCGGAGACGAGGCCGGTGCGGCGGATGGTGCTGCCGACGATCAGGGAGTCGGTGGTCTGGCTGCGGAAGTGGACCGCCTCGTAGCCGATCTCGCTCACCGTCAGGCCGGCCATCTGGACGCCCTTGCTGGCGAGCACCTGGATGCCCTGGAAGGAGCTGCGGACTGAGAAGCCCACGAGGTGCACGTCGCTCACCGTGTTCAGGATGAGCGCGGTGCCGCTCGAGGTGGATCCGGAGGTGAGGACCGCGTTGGGCGAGCCGCAGATCCAGATCGACCCGGGCTGGGCGGCGGTGCCGCGGAGGGCGAACTTGCCGGTGTAGACGCCGTCGGCCAGGCGGATGACGTCGCCGGAGGAGGGGTTGGTCAGGGCCGTGACGAGCTGCGCCGAGGTCGACACCGTCTTGGTGGCGGCGGGGCAGTCGAAGGCCGCGAGCAGCGAGGCGCGGGAGGCGAGGAGGTCGGCCGTGGTGGTGGCCGACTCCTTCAGCCGCGAGTCGCGGCCGGCGTCGTCGGTCGCCGAGACGGTGTACGTGTAGGCGCGTCCCGCCTCGGCGGTCTCGTCGCGATACTGGCGCACCGGGTCGGCGACGGTGCCGACGACCGTGTCGCCGGAGCCGTCCTCGTTCGAGCGGTGCACGTCGTACGAGACGACCCGGGAGCTGAAGGGCGCGTCCCAGGCGACGGTGTAGCCGTCGGTCAGGGGGGAGAGCTCCACGGCGTCGGTCGCGAGGCCGTCCTCGGCGAGGACGAACGCGTCGATGATCAGGTTCTTGTCGGTCGACTGGGAGTTCTTCGTCCCCGTGTAGGAGATGGTCACGGTGTGCGTGCCCTCGGCGAGGTCGGTCGTCTCGTAGACCGGCACCTGGTACTGCGCGGTCGAGCTGTAGCGGTCGACCTTGGTGACGGGTCCGCCGTCGACCGAGACCGCGGCGATGCCGGAGGAGGAGGTCTTCCGGCTGATCCAGCGCCACGACGTGCCGACGAAGGTGAACTTCACTGATCCTGCGGAGGTCAGGTACTTCATCCCGCCGCCGCTGTCGCCGCCCGCCATCGATCTCCACGAGCCGGTGTACTGCAGCGCGGGGTCGGTCTCCTGCACGAGGAGGCTGGTCGCTCCGGAAGGATCGAGCACGGGGCCGTCGTCCTCGCCGCCGCCGGTCTCGTCGGTCGGCTCCTCGGTGGCGGGAGTCGCGCGGGTGATGTCGAACGCGTCGATGACCAGGTTCTTGTCGCTCGCGGAGCTGTTGGCCGTGCCGCTCCAGGCGATCTTGACCGTGTGGACGGTGTCGGCGAGGTCCTTCTTCGTGAACACCGGGACCTGGTACGCCGTGGTCTTCGTGTACCGGTCGACCGAGGTGCTCGCGCCGTCGACCGTGACGGTGGCGATGCCGGCGGAGGCGGTGGTGCGGCTGACCCAGCTGAAGCCGGTGCCGCGGAAGCTGAACGAGACGGAGCCGGTGCTGTTGAGGAACTTGATCCCGCCGCCGCTGTCGCCGCCCGTCATCGTGCGCCACGAGCCGCTGTAGGTCAGCGAGGAGTTCGTCTCCTGGATCCGCGTGCTCTGCCCGGCGCCCGGGTCGAGAGTGGCCGCGGAGGCGGCGGGCGCCGTGAGGGGAGCGACCAGGATGCCGAGAGCGGCGATCAGAGCGGTGGTGAGGGAGAGGCGTGCGCGTCGTCGGCGAGGGCGGGTCGGGTCTGGCGTCGTCTGAGGATTCACGATCGGCTCCGGGTCTTCGAGGGGGCGTCGGGGGCGGTTCGAGGGGGCTGCTCAAGGGGGTGGTGCTGGTCCTCCCGACGCTATAGACGGGCCTTGCGACTGATGGCTGGATGAGACGGATTCAGGTTGTAGTACCCCATTCGGGCGTGGTGGTCGGGCTTATATCCGCGATTCCGCTGAAGGACTGGCGGACCGCCGCGCATGCGTGTATACGGAACGGTCACACGCGCTGTCGACGACGGATCGGAGGGCGGATGTCGGATCGGGAGGGGACTCCGGGAATGCCCGTCCGCGGAATGGACGAGGGGGAGTGCTGCTCGGTCGAGGAACGGCGACCCTACCCGGCGACTCTGGACACGGCCCCGGGCCGGGCCGCTGGGCGAGAGAATTGACCGGGCGTTCACCGGGCCGACCCCTCGCCGAAACACTGCGATGATGGGCTCTCCACTGGTGATCGCCGTCGCACCCGCGTCGCGGATCACCCGCCGCGGGCGAGCGGCGGTCCCGACGAGAGGGAGGACGCGATGGACACGGCCACGACCGCGACCGGCGACCGCCCGTCCACCCCGCCGTCCCGGGAGCGACCGAGATGCCCCCGGGTCCGCGCTCGCACCGTGATCGGACGGCTCCTGCTCGTCCCCCTCGTGGTGCTCGCCCTCTTCGGCGCCGGGATCCCGCTCTACGTCACGCCCCCGATCGACCCGATCCCTGAGCAGGCGGACGCGGTCTTCGTGCTGGGCCCCTCCACGAGGGCACGCGTCGAGTTCGCCCGCCGGATCATCACCTCCGGGGCGACGGACACGATGGTGCTCTCGGTCGGCCCCGGCGAGATGAACGCTCCCTACGAGGCCAAGAAGTACAAGAAGTGCAACGAGCCCGGCGGCGACGTCCTCTGCTACTCCGCCGACCCGCTCACGACCCAGGGAGAGGCCCGGCAGCTGCGCGACATGGCCGAGCAGTACGGCTGGGACCACGTCATCGTGATCACCAACGCCTCCCACCTCGTGCGCGCCGAGATGATCATCGAGCGCTGCTACTCCGGCGAGCTCTCGATGGTGCCCTCGGGCGAGCCGATGGGCCTGGACTACCTGGTGAACCAGTACGTCTACCAGACCGGCGCGTTCCTCAAGGCCTTCCTGGTCACCAACGGCTGTTGACGCGAGCACTCCTCCTCGAGCCGCCGAGCCCGCCTGCGCTAGTCTGCCCGGGGCGCCATCGGCCCCGAGCCCGCTCCTGCGGAGCCCGGCCGGCCCGGCCCACGACGGCAGCGCGGCAGGAGGATCGACCGGGGAGACCCGCGACGCTCCCCGCTCCGCACCGGTCACCCCCACGCGAACCCCTCCGAAAGGCCCGCCCGTGACACCTGCCCGATCGATCTTCGCCGTCGGCCGCGGCCAGTACGAGAACATCGGCGACATCATCCTGCGTCGCCAGCTCCTCGACTGGCTCCGCGAGTCGGGTCCGCTCCACGTCTACGTGGGCCACTCGCCGTGGGGCTACGACGACGGCCTGCGCCTGGGCCCGGACGACACGGTGTACCGCTCGCTCCTGCGCTGGTACGCGGCGCTCGCCCGCGAGGCCCTCGCCGGCCGGGCGAACTCGGTGTTCAAGCCGGGAGAGATCCAGCTGACCCTGATCGGGATGAAGGAGCACCTCGTGATGCTCCCGGGCATCGCCCTCGTGCGCCTCGGCGGCGGCCGCGTGATCCGCGCCGGCGTGGGCACCCGCAACTTCGCCCCGCTGCCCCGCGCGATCATGTGGCCCTCGATGGCGCTCTCGAGCTACACCCGCTGGCGCGACGACAAGACGGCCGGCTACATGCGCGTCGGCGCCGCCATGCCCGACCTCGGCTACGGCGAGGGCTCGAGCGACGCGGAGCTGACCGCGTTCGCCGCGCAGCCCGACGAGGAGCGGCGCGTTCTGGTCCTCTCCCTCCGCGAGGACCACGAGGTGGACGCCCGCCCCTACCCCGAGCAGGAGTGGCTGGCCGCGATCAAGGGCTTCGCCGAGCGCGAGGACCTCGACATCGTCGTCGTCACGCAGGTCGCCGTCGACGCCGAGCGCTCCCGCCGTCTCGCCGCCGACCTCGACGCGGACATCCTCGACTGGGATCCGGCGCACACCCACGACGAGCACGAGATCCTGCTGCGCGAGCTCTACCGCACGGCCCGCGTCGCGATGAGCGACCGGCTGCACGTGATCATCATGGCGTTCACCGAGGGCGCGGCCCCGGTGAGCCTGCAGATGGACGGATCGACGAAGGCCTCGCGCCACTTCGAGACCATCGGGATCCACGACGTCACCGTCGACATGTCCCGGACGACCCCGGCCGCCGGCGTCGAGACCTTCTTCGCCGTGGTCGCCCGCCGGAGCGAGCTGCTCGAGAAGCTGCTCGTCGCCCGCGGACGCCTCCGCGGCGTCCGCGACGACATCCAGGCGCTGCTCGCCGTGCCGCCCCGCAGCCGCCCGGCCGCCGCGGCAGCCCCTGCCGGCCCGAAGACGCGGGTGTATCACGTCGGCCGCAGCGGAGAGGTCCCCGGAGGCATGACGCAGGTCGTCAACGGGTACCTCCGCTGGCCGTTCGAGCGCTCGGACGTCCGGGTGATCTCCTCCCGGACCGCTCCGGGCGAGCACGTCGCCGCGGCCCGCCTGGCCGCCGGCGCCGCCGCCCGCATCGTCGCGATCGCGCGCCGGGAGCCCGGCTCCGTGATCGTCGTCCACCTCTCGGAGCGCGGCTCGTTCCTCCGCGAGGGGTCCCTCCTCCGCCTCGCGCACCGTCTCGGACTGCGCACGGTCGCCCACCTGCACGGCAGTGAGTTCGCCGCCTTCACCGCCGCGCACCCGCGCCTGGTGAAGGACGTGCTGCGCAGCGCGGACGAGATCATCTCGCTCTCGGAGGAGACCTCGGCGATCTGCCGCCGCTACGTCCCCGCCGAGCGCGTGCACCTCGTGCCCAACGCGCTCGAGCAGGGCACCCCGCGCGAGAAGACCCGCACCGTCGTCTTCGGCGGCGTCGTCAGCCACCGCAAGGGCGTCGACGTGCTGCAGAAGGCGTGGGCGCAGGTCGAGGGCAAGGAGGGCTGGCGCCTGCTTGTCGCCGGTCCGATCCGCGAGCCGGAGGTCGTCGACCGCGGCGTCCCGGGGATCGAGTTCCTCGGCTCGCTCGAGAACGCCCGCCTGCTCGCCCTGCTCGACGAGGCGTCCATCGCCGTCCTGCCCTCGCGCGACGAGGCGATGCCGATCTTCATCCTCGAGGCCCTCGCCCGCGACGCGGCCGTCGTCTCGACCGCGGTCGGCGGCATCCCCGAGGTCCTCGGCGACGGCTGCGGCCGCGTGGTCGCGCCCGGAGACGTCGAGGGCCTCGCCGCCGCGCTGACCGAGCTCATAACCGACGAGGACGCCCGGGCCGAGGTCGTCGAGAAGGCCGGGGCGCGCTTCCGCGAGCGCTTCTCCGCCGACGCCGTGTTCCCGCGGGTCGAGGAGGTCTGGCTCGGCTGAGCCGCCTGCGACTTCGCCCCGGATCGCGCCCCGGGCCCCGCTCCGGGCCTGGGCGGAGCCGCGGGAGCGTAAAATCGCTGGAGTCCGCGTCGCCGTGCCGTCGCGCGCCCAGCCGTCCGCTCCCGGACGCCTTCTCCCTCCATCCCAGAGAGGCTCGACCGTGGCCATCGCCGCCGACTCCGACCGCCGCCTGTGGACCCTGCCCCTCGCGCGCGCCGTGATCGCGGCGGTCGCCGGCTGTGTCGTCACCTTCTCACCCGACCACGGGCCCGCCTTCGGCCTCGCCGTCTTCGGCGGCTTCGCGATCGCGACCGGCGCCGTCTCGCTCGCCCTCGGGCTCCGCAGCTGGAGCGGCCGGGCCCGCCCGCTCGCCCTCGGCTCCGCGGTGCTCACCCTGGTCGCCGGAGTCGCGGCGCTCGTCGCGCTCCCGGTCGCCAACCTGCTCTCCTTCGTCGCCCTCGTCGCCGGCTGGGCGCTGCTCTCCGGCTTCCTCGAGTTCTCGAGCGGCCGCCGCGGTCAGGGCCTCGCCGCCCGCGACTCCGTGATCGTCGGCGTCGGCACGATGCTCCTCGGCGCCGCCTTCGGACTCCTCCCGCCCCACCCCGTCGTCACCGTCGGCCTCCTCGGCGCCTACGCCGTGATGGTCGCCGTGTTCCTCGCCATCGCGGCGTTCTCGCTCAAATGGGCCGCCGGCGCCGACGCAGCCACCGGACACGATCCCGTCGCCCCCACGACACCGACCTCCGGAGGAGACCGATGACCGCCGAAGGCCAGCAGCCCGACCCCGCCTCTCCCGCCGACCGCGCCTCGGCGGCCGACTCCGCCCCGGCGCGCGACCCCGGCGAGTTCACGCCCCGCACGTTCCAGCCGACCCGCAAGGACCGCCTGCGCCCGCTCGAGCTCATCGGCTTCTCCGCGGTGATGGCGGCCTTCGTCGGCCTGGTCGTCATGCTCTCGACCCGCGAGCCGGTCGTCGCGCTCATCTCGTTCGGCGTCGCCTTCATTGTCGTGCTCGTCGCGATCGCCATGTTCTCACTGACCTTCAAGCCGGACGAGGCCGAGATCGCGGACATCGACGAGCAGGACTCCGCTCACTAGGTGAGGGACGGCTCCGCCGCTCCCAGTCGGCCGGGAGCACGCCGCGCGGGCGGATAGTCCCTTCCGCCGCGCATGCTGATCGAGCAGTCGGGAGGGCGTCTCGAGATCCCGCCTGCGCACGCGGGCGCCGCTTCCGCGTCGGTGGTCGCGCGTAGCGTGCGGAGGGTGGCGGAGGCGATCGGGCGATGGTGGCAGAGGCGGCGGTTCTCGCGCGGCGCCGACGTCCCCTACGCGGTCGGCACCTACCGGGAGGCGTGGGCGTCCTACCCCGTCCTGGTGCGGCAGTACCGGCCCGAGTACAACGAGGGCATCGTGCTCAGCCAGATCCCGCCCGCGGCCGACGTGTACCTGTGCTGGCTCTGCGACGCCGGGCATGTCTTCGTCGCCACCCCCGAGGAGCAGCGCCACCGTCCCGGCCGGGAGCGGCGCCGCTCCTCCTGGTGCCCCGACTGCGCCGAGCTCGCCTCGCCGCGCCTGCCCCGGGCCGCGCCGATGATCGGCGGTCGGCTCGCCGAGGTGCTCGCGCCGACGTCCGCCCCCGGCGACGGCTCCTTCGTCCTCCTGGCGCCGCCCGCCGTGATCGCGCGGGGGCTCCCGACGCCCGCGTCGCCCACCGGCCGCGGGTCCGCGTCACCCGCCGACCCGAGCGGATCCGCGCCCGCCGCGTCGTCGACTCCTCCGTCCGCTCGATCCACCCCTCCAGCTGCCGCCGCTCCGGCCGCGCTCCCGCCGCGGAAGGTCGGCGACTGCTCGGTCGCGCCGAGGGTGCCGGTGACGATCAGGACGATGTCGTAGACCTTCTCGAGCTCCTCGACCAGCGCGCGG
>NZ_PSVQ01000015.1:48752-75837 GCF_002932395.1 Rathayibacter sp. AY1D9 | reverse complement strand
GCCGCCCACTCCCGCCGCGAGGACACCCGCGCCTCGCTCGGGCGGCGCACCGCACTGGTCGAGGTGCACCCCGCCCCGGAGGGATCGTTCTCGTCCCGCCGCGACCGCCGCGAAGCGGAGGGGCACCGGCTCCGCACCGCGCCCGCCCGCCGCGGAGCCTCCTTCTTCCGCCCGTCCCCGCGCACGCTGGCGCTCGCCGTCTCCGGCGGGCTCGTCGTCGTGGCCGTCGCGTCGAGCCTGAGCCTCACCGTCGGCACCGGCTCCTCGGCCGAGTCGGCCACCGCGACGCCCTCCGCTGCTCCGACCTCGACCAGCGTCGCCGTGCTCCCCGCGACCACCGCCTCCGCCCGGGTCGTCCTCAGCTCCGTCTCCACCACCTCCGGCACCGTCGCCGGCGGCACGAGCGTGACGCTCGAGGGATCGAACCTGGACTCGGTCGCCACCGTGCGCTTCGGCGAGGCCGAGGGCAGCGTCGCGGTCGACAACCCCGACCAGATCACGGTCACCGCCCCTCCGGCCGACGGAGAGGCAGCGGGCGAGGTCCCGGTCGCCTTCTTCGACGCCGACGGTCAGGCCATCACGTTCGACGCGGTCACCGACTCCGCCGCGGCGGTCACCGTCGACGGGACCCCGGCCGACGCGGTGCAGCCGGCCGTCGACACGTCGGGCGCCGCGGAGGGCACGACGGCCGAGGCCTCGACCGACCTCGCCGCCCCGACCGCGGCCGCCACTCCCAGCTTCGCCGCGACCGGCGTGCTCGCCAGCACGAAGGTCGTCGCCTCGGCGATCACCTTCGCCTACACGCCCGACCCGGCGATCGAGGCCGCGAAGGCCCAGGCCGCGCTGGACGCGAGCCGCCTGGCCTCGCAGCTCGACTACCTCTCCACCTACTGGAACGACTACAACTCGGCCCAGTACGGCGTGATCTCGGGCAACGACTGCGTCAACTTCACCTCGCAGTCGCTGATCGCCCGCGGCTGGGAGATGGACGGCGAGTGGAGCTACTCCTCCTCCGGCGGGTACAGCTCCGCCTGGGCGTCGTCGACCGCGTTCAACGCCTACCTCGCCGCGCACCCCGAGCGCGCGACCGCGATCCCCGACTCCGAGCGGAGCCGGGTGAAGCCGGGCGACATCGTCCAGTTCGACTGGGACAGCTCGGGCGACTGGGACCACACGGGCGTCGTGACCAGCGTCGACGGCGACAGGATCCTCTACTCCTCGCACACCGCCGACAACCACGACCAGAGCATCGACGCGGCCTCCGCCGGCCGGATCATGTTCTGGGGCGTCTGACGCTCGACGCACCCGCTCCACGCACGACGACGGGGCCGCCACCGCTGATGCGGTGACGGCCCCGTCGAGGTTCCGGTCAGATCACTTCTTGAAGACGTCCTTGACGTCCTCGCCGACCTTCTTGGTGTGGGCCTTGGTCTGGTCGGCCTGGCCCTCGGCCTCGAGGCGCTCGTTGTCCGTCAGCTTGCCGACGGCCTCCTTGGCCTTGCCGACCAGGTTCTCGGCTGCGTTGCGGATCTTGTCGTCTGCACCCATGAGGGGCTCCTTCTGTTCGGTGTGACCATCCGCCGGCGGGTGCCGGGGAAGCTGCGGGACCGGGGTCAGGCGACCCGGTCCTCCTTGGAGAAGCCGGCCCGGGCGCTCGAGGCGACCTCGAGCAGGACCGGCAGGCGGGCACCGAGCAGGGCGTCGAGCGCGTCGACCTCCTGGTGCACGGCGTCGACCACGGTGCGGGGCGAGACGCCGCCGCGGGGGAGGACGCGCACCTTCAGCGCCGTCTCGGAGCCGTGGCGGTAGGCCGCGACCGTGACGTCGAGGAGCTCGGTCCGGCCCGCGAGAGCCGTCTCGAGGACGTCCTCCGCGAAGCCGGTCGCGATCTCGATCCCTCCGGCGGGCGCGCCCTCGGCCTCGTCGCGGAGGACGGTGCCGGTGCGGCCGTGACCGTGGGCGAAGGCCATCACCAGCGCGAGGACGATGCCGAGGAGGCAGATCCCGACGACGGCGTAGAGCGGCCAGAGGACGGCGGCATCGCTCCAGGCGGTGCCCTCCTCGGGGGAGAGGCGCGAGACCAGGGCCGCGCCCTCGCCGTCGGCGAAGGAGAGGACGGAGTCGCGGACCGGCTGCGAGACGGCGATCAGGACGGCTCCGGCGCTGACCAGCGCGAGCACGAGGCCCATGACGAGCAGGACGAGCCGGTTGACGAAGCGGTTGCTCGTGGTCATCAGATCCTCCCGGAGGTCGAGACGCGGACGGTGGAGCGCGGGGCGGGCTTCGCGCCGATGCGGGCGAGCTCCTCGTCGACGGCGCTCTGCACGGCGTCGCGGTCGACCGCGATGCCGGAGGCGGGGGTCACCTCGACCAGTGCGGTGCGCCGCCCGAGCGAGGCGCGGGTGTCCTCGCGGCGGGAGTGGGCGGCCGTGCGGGCTGCGCGGGCCAGGGAGGAGGCGATCACGCCGTCGTCCACGACCACGGCGAGGCGGTCGTCGTCCACGGTGTGGCGGGCCCGGGCCCCGGGCGCCAGTGCGAGCACCAGCAGGACCAGAGCGAGGACGCCCGCGCCGACGGCCACGCCGATGAGGGCGGGGTTCGCCAGCGACGCGACTCCGACGATCGCGCCCAGCAGGGCGGACGGTGCGGCGAGCAGGGGCGCGGCGCCGAGGATCGCGAGCACCGCCTCCGTGCCGACGTAGGCCGCGACCAGGGCGATGAGCACCAGGACGACGATCTGCGCGGCGGAGCGGGACTTGTGGGTCTCGCGACGGAGGTAGCGGCTGTAGCGGGTGTCGGGCGCCGACGGTGCGGGGCTCATGCGACTCTCCTCGTGCTTCGGGTGCGGGTGCCCGTGATCCGGATGTCGATCCGGCTGACGGTGCGCCCGGTCAGCGCCTCCATGCGGGAGGCGATGCGGCTGCGATCGCCGTGCAGGCGCTCGAGCAGGGAGCCGCCGGCCAGGGCGGTGCCCGGCTCGACGACGACCGGCGCGGTCACCGCGAGGGCGAGACCGCCCCTGTCGTCGGAGAGGCGGACGCGGATCGCGGAGACCTCCACGCCCAGCTCCTCGTGGACGATCGCCACGGCGGCGCGCTCGATGGAGCGGACGGTGATGGTGACGGTGCCCGCCACCGGCGATGCGGGACGCGTGTCGAGAGCGGTCACAGTGGGCTCCTAGCGGGAGGTGGTGCGGCCGCGGAACACGTCCACGAGGCTGCGCACGTCGAGGGTGCCGTCGGCGATGCGGGCGATCACGACGCCGAGGGCCATGAAGAGGGCGGTGAGGACGAAGCCCCAGAAGCCGAACATCAGGGCCGCGAAGGCGAGGATCGCGCCGACCACGACACCGAGGACGGTGCTGCGGCCGCCGGGGGCGGTGGGCGCGGGGCGCTGGAAGTCGCTCATCGGACGCGGCTCTCGGTGGCCTCGTCGTCCTTGTCGTCGCCGGGGATGTGCACGTCGACGACGGCGACGTTGATCTCGGAGACGGCCATGCCGACCAGCTCGGTGATGGCCTCGGAGACGGCGGCGCGGACGGAGTCGGCGACCTTCTGCATCGGCACGGGGTACTCGACGACGATGGTCACGTCGGCCGCGACCTGGGTCTCGCCGACCTCGACGCTCACGCCCTGGGCGTGGTCGGCACCGCCGACGGCCTGGCGGATCGCGCCGAAGGCACGGGCGGCGTTGTTGCCGAGGGCGAAGACGCCGGGCACCTGGCGGGCCGCGATGCCGGCGACCTTGGCCACGACGCTGTCGTCGATGACCGTGGTGCCCTGGGCGGTGCCGGAGGTCCGCGAGCCGCCGAGGCTCGTGACCGTGTCGACGGAGGTCTTGTCGACGCGGGTGGTGGAGGGGGTGCGCGTGGTGTCGCTCATGAGGTCTCCTGGACGTCTCATCGGCTGCCGTTGCTGAGCAGACCGGGGTCGAAGGCCCGGCGGGAATCCGGTCGGGCTGTGCTTTCATGAGTGAGACGGAGCCCGGACGGCGTTCGTCACGGTGCTCGGCGGACTTTTTCCTGAGCGTCACCTGAGAGGCGGCCCGAGGCCGCGTGAGCGGAGAGGGAGGAGGCGCCGTGCCCGGACTGGAAGCGGCGAGCGACGCGCTGCTCGCCGAGCGCTCCGCCGAGGGCGACGTGCGCGCCTTCGAGGTGCTCGTCAAGCGGCACCAGTCGATCCTCCGCGCCTACGCCTGGCGCCTCACCGGCTCGCAGGCCGACGCCTCCGACGCCGTGCAGAACGCGCTGATCACGGTCTGGGCGCAGCTCCCGCAGCTCAAGGAGCCGGCGAGCGTGCGCAGCTGGATGATGCGGATCGTCAGCCGCTCCAGCGTCGACCTGCTGCGCCAGCGCCGCCCGACCGACGACGTCGACGCCGTGGAGCATCCCCCGGCCCGAGAGCCCGGCCCGTTCGAGGCCGCCGAGCAGAGCGACGCCATGCGGGCTCTCGCGCACGCCCTGTCCGAGCTGCCGGAGTCGCAGCGTCAGTGCTGGGTGCTGCGAGAGGTCGGCGGGGAGTCGTACAACGAGATCGCCGATCACCTCGGTCTCACGGTGACCGCCGTGCGGGGCAAGCTCGCCCGCGCGCGCGAGTCGCTGGTCGTGGCGATGGAGGACTGGCGATGAGGGAGCAGACGCGATGAACGCGGACCAGGGTCCCGGCGACGGGCCGGAGCGCGCGGGGGAGCACGACGTCGTGCTGCCGCCCGCGCTCGAGCAGGAGGCGGACGCGACGGAGCAGGAGGGCGACGGCATCGGCATCGACGAGCTGAGCGACTACCTCGACCGCGGGCGCACTCCGTACGATCCCGCCATCGAGGAGTCGCCGGAGCACCGGCGCACTCTGCGCGCCCTCGAGCGCGTGCGCGCCCTCTCCGGCGCGCTCATCGACGACGACGCCGCACGCCTGCCCGCGCCGGAGGAGAGCTGGTTCGGCTCGATCCTCACCCAGGTGCGCCGCGAGTCGCGGGCCGGACGCGACATCCCACTGGCGAGCGTCCAGCCCGACGTGGCGCTCACGATCACCGAGGGAGCGGTCCGCGGACTCGTGCGCGAGGCGGGCGACAGCGTCGCCGGCGTGCTGGTCGGCCGCTGCCGCCTGGTCGGCGACATCGCCGAGCCGGGCGCGGAGGTCGTGGTGGAGCTGACGATCTCGGTCTTCTGGGGGGTGCCGATCGCCGAGGCGGCCCAGCAGGTGCGCGAGCGCGTGCACTCGCGGCTGCTGACCCAGACCGAGCTGCGGGTGTCGAGGATCGACGTCCGCGTGGAGGACGTCTACGTCCCCGGGACGGAGGAGTCGTGAGCGGCCTCGAGGCGGCGGCCCCGGTCGATCCGGTGTCCGCGCTCGCTGCGGAGCTGCGCGCCCTGGACGGTGTCGCGACCCTGATGCCGGCCAGGCCCGAGGTGCGCGACGTGCTCGCGCACGCGGCGACGGCGCTGAGCGCGACCGGGATCGTGGTCGAGCCGCTGGGCACCGCGAGCGGCGGCACGTTCGCCGATCCGGTTCTGGTCCGCGTCGCGGGGGACGAGGTGTCCGTGGCCGTCGACCTCTGCGTGACCGCGGAGGCGTCCGCGCCGGACGTGGCGCGCGCGATCGGAGCCGCGGTGCGCGAGTGGTGCGTCCGGGTGCATCCGGAGCTGCGGCCGCGGGTGACCGTCCGGGTCGCCGCGATCGACTAGCCGGATCGGGGAGCGGGCGCGGCTGTCCGCAGGCCGCGACGCCTCGCCGCGAGGAGCGGAGCTGGGCCGAGCGCTCTCGTGCTTCTCCGGAGTGCACCGTGCCGACCGGAGCGACGGTGCTGCGGGCCGCCTGAGGTCGGTGTCCGCGCCGTCTCCCCCTGAGGAGCTTCCCGCTCAGGCGCGCCTCCCCGAGGAGCTTCCCCCTCAGGCGCGCTCGGCGAGGAACGCGTCCGTCTCGGCCGCCGTCGGCGCGGACACCGCCGCTCCGGCGCGGGTGACCGAGATCGCCGCGGCCGCGCTCGCCCAGCGGGTGAGGGCGACCAGCTGCTCCGGATCGTCGAGCCGTGCTCCCGTGGCGGCGAGCCGGGCCGAGAAGGCGCCGCAGAAGGTGTCGCCGGCGCCGGTGGTGTCCACGGCCTCCACCCGGAAGGCCGGGGTGCGCACCGGCTCGCGGTCGCGGACCGCCACGACGACGCCGTCGGAGCCGAGGGTGACCAGCACGAGCGGCACCAGCGCGGTGAGGGCAGCGGCGAGCGCGTCGTCGTCGGCGGCGATGACGCCGCGATCGGCGGCGAGCTCGCGGGCCTCGTGCTCGTTGACGATCAGCACGTCGAGCACCGCGAGGAGCTCCTCCGGCAGCGGGCCGATCGGGGCGGCGTTCAGGATCGACACCGTGCCGCCGGCGCGCGCGGCGCGGGCCGCCTCCGTCACCGTCGCTGTCGGGATCTCGAGCTGGAGGAGCAGGGCGTCGGCCGCCGCCACCAGGGCCGACTCCTCGGCGGTCAACGCGACCAGGGCGGCGTTCGCTCCGGAGTCGACGACGATCGCGTTCTCCCCGCGCTCGTCCACGGTGATCTGCGCGGTGCCGGTGCGGACGTCGCCGCGGCGGGCGCGCAGCTCCAGCGGCTCCTCGCCGAGGACCGCGGCGAGCCGGTCTCCCGCCGAGTCGCGTCCGAGGCTCGTGACGAAGACGGTGCCGGGCGCGGTCCGTGCGGCCGCGACGGCCTGGTTGAGGCCCTTGCCGCCCGGGAAGGTGCTCGCGCCGAGGGCGAGCACCGTCTCTCCGGGAGCGGGGATCCGGGCGACCCGGTGGACGTGGTCGAGGTTGGCGCTTCCGAGCACGAGGAGGGGCATGCCCTCGACGTTAGAGCACGCGCAAGGGGGTCCGCCGCGGGCTCGGCCGCACCTACGGTGGAGGCATGGAAACTCGAATCCTCGGACGCACCGGCGCCCCCGTCTCCGTCGTCGGCCTCGGAACCTGGCAGCTCGGTGCCGACTGGGGGGACGTCGCCGAGACCGACGCCCTCGCCGTGCTCGACGCCGCAGTGGAGTCGGGGGTGACCCTCTTCGACACCGCCGACGTCTACGGCGACGGCCGCAGCGAGCGGACGATCGGCGCCTACCGCGCGGCGCACCCCGACGCGCAGGTCTTCGTCGCCACCAAGATGGGCCGTCGCGCGGAGCAGATCCCCGCCAACTACGTGCTCGACAACTTCCGCGCCTGGACCGACCGCTCGCGCGCCAACCTCGGCGTCGACACTCTCGATCTGGTGCAGCTGCACTGCCCGCCCACCTCCGTCTACTCCGACGACGCCGTCTACGACGCCCTCGACACCCTCGTCGCCGAGGGCGCGATCGCCGCCTACGGCGTCTCGGTCGAGCGCACGGAGGAGGCGCTGACCGCCATCGCCCGCCCGAACGTCGCGAGCGTCCAGATCATCCTGAACGCGTTCCGCCTCAAGCCGCTCGACGAGGTGCTGCCCGCCGCCCGCGAGGCCGGCGTCGGCATCCTCGCGCGCGTCCCGCTCGCCTCGGGCCTGCTCAGCGGCCGCTACACGACCGAGACCGTGTTCGCGCCGGAGGACCACCGCAGCTACAACCGCGACGGCTCCGCCTTCGACGTCGGCGAGACCTTCTCGGGCGTCGACTTCGCGACCGGCGTGGAGGCCGCGCAGGAGTTCTCCCGCCTCGCCGACGACCACGGCCTCGCCCCCGCGGCGGCCGCGCTCGCCTGGATCATCCAGCAGGAGGGCGTCACCTCGGTGATCCCCGGCGCCCGCTCGCCCGAGCAGGCCCGCGCCAACGCGGCCGCCGCCTCCGCCGCGCCCCTCGGCCCCGCCTTCATGGAGGCCGTGAACGCCCTCTACGACACCCACTTCCGCCCCACCGTCCACCCGCGCTGGTAGCCGGCCCTCTCCTCACCGCCGCTGAGTCGCCCGAGAAGGCTCGTTCTCCTGGGCGGGAACGAGCCTTCTCGGGCGACTGAGCGCAGCGCCTAGGAGTTCAGCGCCGCGTCCACGATCGTGCGCGCCTCGGCCTGGACCTCGTGCAGGTGGTCGAGGCCGCGGAAGCTCTCGGCGTAGATCTTGTAGACGTCCTCGGTGCCGGAGGGGCGCGCGGCGAACCAGGCGTCCTCGGTGACGACCTTGACGCCTCCGACGGCCGCGCCGTTGCCGGGCGCCTTCGAGAGCTTCGCGGTGATCTCGGACCCGGCGAGGGTCGTCGCCGCGATCGCGTCGCCGTCCAGCTTGCCGAGGGCCGCCTTCTGCGCCTTCGTCGCCACCGCGTCTACGCGCTCGTAGACCGGGTCGCCGAAGCGCTCGGTCAGCTCGCGGTAGAGCGCCGACGGGCTCTTCCCGGTGACCGCCACGATCTCGGAGGCGAGCAGCGCGAGGAGGATGCCGTCCTTGTCGGTGGTCCAGACGGTGCCGTCGAAGCGGAGGAACGAGGCGCCCGCGGACTCCTCGCCGCCGAAGCCGACCGAGCCGTCGACCAGCCCGGGGACGAACCACTTGAAGCCCACCGGGACCTCCCAGAGGCGCCGGCCCAGCGACTCCGCGACCCGGTCGATGATCGAGGAGGAGACCAGCGTCTTGCCGATCGCCGCGTCCTCGCGCCAGCCGGTGCGGTGGCGGTAGAGGTAGTCGATCGCGACGGCCAGGTAGTGGTTGGGGTTCATCAGCCCGCCGTCGGGGGTGACGATGCCGTGCCGGTCCGCGTCGGCGTCGTTGCCGGTGAGGATGTCGAAGTCGCCGGCGCGCGCGACCACCGAGGCCATCGCGCTGGGGGAGGACGGGTCCATCCGGATCTTGCCGTCCCAGTCGAGGGTCATGAAGCCCCAGGCCGGGTCGACCTCCCCGTTCACCACGGTCAGGTCGAGGCCGTGCATCTCGGCGATCAGCTGCCAGTAGTGCACGGAGGCGCCGCCGAAGGGGTCGGCCCCGATCCGCACGCCGGCCTTCCGGATCGCGTCGAGGTCGATGATGTTCGCCAGGTCCGCGACGTAGTGCGTGCGGTAGTCGTAGGTCTCGACCGCGGAGGGCTCGGCCGAGGTCACGCCGCGGTTGCCGTCGGCGATGAGCTCGTTGGCCCGGTCGGCGATCCAGGTCGTCGCGTCGGAGTCGGCGGGGCCGCCGTGCGGCGGGTTGTACTTGAAGCCGCCGTCGCGGGGCGGGTTGTGCGAGGGGGTGACCACGATGCCGTCGGCCCGGTCGGTGTGCGCGGGGTCGTTGTTGTAGCGGAGGATCGCGTGGCTGAGCGCCGGGGTCGGCACGAAGTCGTCGAACTCGTCCACGAGCACGCGGACCTGGTTGCCCACCAGGACCTCGAGGGCGGTGGTGAGGGCCGGGCGGGAGAGCCCGTGCGTGTCGGCGCCGATGAACAGCGGGCCGGTGATGCCCTGCTCCGTCCGGTACTCGACGATCGCCTGGGTGACGGCGGCGATGTGGTCCTCGTTGAAGGCCGTGTCGAACGAGGATCCGCGGTGGCCCGAGGTGCCGAACACCACCTTCTGAGCCGGGTCGGAGACGTCCGGCTTCTTCTCGTAGTACGCCCTCACGAGGGCCTCGACGTCGATGAGATCGGAGGCCTGTGCCGGCTTCCCTGCGCGATCGGTCATGCGGTCCATAGTGGCAGTCCGGCCCCCTCCAGGGGTACCGCGGCTGGCTAGGCTTGCGCCATGCCCGACAGCGCCCCCGAGACCCGTGCCTACAGCTATCTCGGGCCCAGCGGCACGTTCACGGAGGCGGCCCTCGCGCAGGTCCCGGAGGCGCGCGGACAGCTGTGGCGCAGCGTCGCGAACGTGGGGGAGGCGCTGAGCGATCTGGTCACCGGCCGCAGCGACGGCGCGGTGATCGCGATCGAGAACTCGGTCGAGGGCGGAGTGACGGCCGCGCAGGACGCACTGGCGCGGATCCCGGGGCTGCGCATCGTCGGCGAGTACCTGGTGCCGGTGTCGTTCATCCTGGTCGGCCGCCCGGGGACGAGCCTCGAGGAGGTGCGCACCGTCGCCGCGCACCCCGTGGCCTACGGACAGTGCCGGGTGTGGCTCGACCGCGAGATCCCCAGCCACGAGCACCTGCCGGCCTCCAGCAACGTCCAGGCCACCGTCGACCTGCTGGGCGGATCTCCCGCGGACGCGGCCATCGCCCCTCCCGGGATCGTCGCCCACCACGACGTCGCGGTGCTGGCGGAGCGGATCGGCGACAACCCGAACGCCGTCACGCGCTTCGTGCACGTCTCGCGCTCGCACGCGCTGCCCGAGCCGACCGGCGCCGACAAGACCAGCGTGATCGCCGAGCTCCCGGCCGACCAGCCGGGCGCCCTGCTCGACATGCTCGAGCAGTTCGCGACCCGCGGGGTGAACCTGAGCATGATCCAGTCGCGGCCGATCGGAGATGCCCTCGGCCGGTACCGGTTCGTCATCGACCTCGACGGGCACGTCCAGGACGAGCGGGTCGCCGACGCGCTGATGGGGCTGCGGCGCTTCAGCCCGAAGGTGATCTTCCTCGGCTCGTATCCGCGCGCTGACCGCCGCCCGGTCACCTCCGTGCGACGCTACGACGACGAGGTGTTCCTCGAGGCCCGCGACTGGCTGCGCGGGATCCTCTCCCACGAGCCGGTGGTCGACGATGACCGGGGACGACGATGACGGGTCGCGACGATGACTGACGACGACGACGAACGGGTCGACCCGCGCTACGACCCGGCCTTCCAGCGCGGGTTCTCGGGACCGGTGGAGCGTCTGAGAGGCGACGAGCGGGCGTTCGCGAGGCCCGGCTCGGGTGCCGCCCCCGGCGCTCCCGCCGCCACGTCCGGAGCCGCCGCTCGTCCCGCGCTCCCGGAGTCGCGCGTGGTCCGCCCCGGCTCCTCGTCCGCGCCGGGACCGCGCCGCATCATGGCCCTGCCCGACATCGCCGGAGCCGCCGAGGGCCGGCGGTCGCACCGCCTCGGCGCCGAGACCGCGCCCGCACCCCTGCCGGAGCCGGCCGCCGACCCCGCTCCCGCAGCTCCCGCCGAGCCCGTGCGCGAGGCGCCCCTGCTGAGGAACCCGTGGCTCCTCGTGCTCCTGCTCACCGGCCTCGCGGGGACCCTGATCGGCCTCGCGCTCCTCTACACCGGCTACTCCTCGCCGCCTCCGCCCTACTACGGCGACTCCGACGTGCCCTCGCCCGCGTGGATCCAGCGGCAGCTCCTCTACTACTCCTGCATCCCCCTGCTGGGCTGCCTGCCGGCGTCGCTGCTGCTGGCGGTCGGAGTGGCCGCGCTGCGGTGGCGCGGCGTCGTCGTGCGGCCCCGCGCCGAGGAGCCGCGCGAGTCCGCGCAGCTCCTCGAGGCCGAGGCTCAGACTCCGGACGCGCCGAAGAGCAGGCCGAGGAGGTAGGTCACCAGGGCCGCGCCGTAGCCGATCCCGAGCTGGCGCAGCGCCCGGGCCAGCGGCGGGGCGCCTGAGAGCAGCCCGACGACCGCGCCGGTGGCGAGCAGGGCGATGCCCACGAGCACGCAGGCGACGACCACCGCGGCGAGCCCCGTCAGGCCGAGCAGGTAGGGCAGCACCGGGATGATCGCGCCCGAGGCGAAGAAGCAGAAGCTCGACAGCGCCGCGCCCATGCCCGTGCCGATCGACTCGTGCTCGTCGACGTCGGGGTCTCCTGCGGGACCGCCCAGCGTGATGGGGGAGGTGACGGCGCCGCCGCGCAGGCCCGTGAAGACGGAGGCGGCACGCGCGTCGGCCTGCTCCTGGGTCATCCCGCGAGCGCGGTAGACCAGGGCGAGCTCGTTGGCGTCGACGTCCAGATCGGGGACGATGCGGTTCGCGTCGAGGTCCGGGCTGGAGGCCGAGAGCAGCTCGCGCTGCGAGCGCACCGAGACGAACTCGCCCGCGCCCATCGAGAGGGCGCCGGCGAGCAGGCCCGCGATGCCCGTGAACAGGACGACGCCCGTCCCGACTCCGCTCGCCCCCACTCCGAGCACGAGGGCGAGGTTCGAGACCAGGCCGTCGTTCGCTCCGAAGACCGCCGCGCGGAACGTCCCGGAGAGGCGGTTGCGACCGCGCTCGGCGAGCCCGCGGACGACCTCGCCGTGGATCCGCTCGTCGGCGGCCATCGCCTCGGTGGCGTCGTCGTCGTCGGCGTAGGGGGAGCGGGCCTCGGCGCGCTGGATCAGGGCGAGGACGAACACGGAGCCGAAGCGGCGGGTGAGGAAGCCGAGGAAGCGCGTGCGGAGGTCCGGGCGGGGCGCGGGCTCCGCCGCGGAGCCGAGCAGCTCGCGCCAGTGCTCCTCGTGGCGTCCCTCGGCCACGGCGAGCGCGAGCAGGATCTCCCGCTCCTCGCCGGAGCGGCGGCCGGCGAGGTCGCGGTACACGGAGGCCTCGGCGAGCTCGTCGGCGAGGTAGCGGCGCCAGCGGCGCACCTGTGCGGGACTGGGGGTGGGGGCGGTGGTCGCCATGCGATCTCCTGGCTCAGGTCCGCCGACCCGCGCGAGAGGACCGGTCAGGACGTGCGTCGACTGACCGAAGGTCTCGTTCGCCCCGGCCGGAGCCGGGGTGGAGCGCCGGGCCCGGATCGTCCCGGACCAGCATGTCGACGCGCCTCGTCGTCCGCTCGGCGGACGGTGGGAACTACTCCCCTTCGCGGGGACCACCGTAGCCGAGATCGGAGGAGAACGCCCGGCCGATCCGTGGGCCGTCGGGCGGACGTCCGCCCGGCCCGGGCCGGAGCGTCGTCGCGGACGCTCGCCCCGGGTCAGAGCGAGGCGGTCGCCCGGGCGGCGCGGCGGGCCTGGCGCTCGTGCTCGGCGTCCAGGAGCGTGCGCGTGGCGGGGACCGCCAGGAACTCGACCAGGGTGTCCGTCTCCTCGACGATGCGCTCGGCGCGGTCGAGCGGGTCGGTGCGCAGGAGGCGGCGGGCGGCGGACGCGACGTGCGCCGGCTTCGCCGCCAGGGCGCGCACGCGCTCGTCGACGCGGCCGGCGAGGTCGGCGCGCGGCACGACCTCGGTCACGAGCTGCCACTCCAGCGCCTCGGCCGCGCGGACCGGGCGGCCCGACAGCACGAAGTCCAGGGCGCGGCGGCGGCCGACGACGCGGGGGAGCGCGGCGGTGACTCCGACGTCCGGGACGAGCCCGACGTCGCCGTACGCGCTGAGGAAGAGGGCGGCGGGAGTCGCGATCACGATGTCGGCGGCCAGAGCGAAGGCGATGCCGGCGCCGGCGACCATGCCGTCGATCGCGCAGACGACGACGGCGCGGCTGTCCTCGAGCAGGCGGATCACCTGGGCGGTCGTGGTCGCGACGTCGCGCAGGTAGTGGTCCGGGTTCTCGGACCCCATGATCGCCGAGATGTCGCCGCCCGTGCAGAACGCGCGGCCGGCCGCGGCGATCACGATGACGGAGCAGCCGGCGTCGGCGTCGAGGTCGGCGACGGTGCTCAGCAGCAGTCGCGCGGTGCCGAGATCGATCGCGTTGAGGGCGTCGGGGCGGTTGAGGGTGATCCGGGCGCCGGAGCCGTCGCGCTCGAGGACGACGCCGGGGGTCGCGTCGATGAGGGGGGTGGCGTGCATGGAAGAGCCTTCAGGGGAGCAGGGGTGTCGAACGCGGGGGGACGTTCTCGGGGGATGACTCAGATTCGCAGCCGTCCGCGCGATCGGATGCCTCCTCGCGGCCGATGCTCAGCCGGCCCCGGGGGTACGCGCTGGCGGCGGCCCGTCCCGGCCCTCCTCTACACTGCTGGGGTGATTGATCCCGTACTTCTGCGCGAGAACCCGGACGTCCTGAAGCGCTCGCAGGAGGCGCGCGGCGACTCCGTCGAGCTGGTCGACGAGGCGCTCGAGGCCGACCGCGTGCGCCGTGCGGCGATCACCGAGGCGGAGCGGCTCCGGGCCGAGCAGAACGCCTTCGGCAAGACCGTCGCCAAGGCTCCGAAGGACGAGAAGGCGGCCCTCGTCGCCGAGGCCCAGCGCCTCGCCGCCGCCGCCAAGCAGGCCCAGCAGGAGGCGTCCGAGGCCGACGACGCCTTCACCGTGCTGGTGAAGCGCATCGCCAACCCGATCATCGAGGGCGTCCCCGCGGGCGGCGAGGAGTCGTTCGAGCTCGTCAGGACGGTCGGCGAGCGCCCCGTCTTCGACTTCGCCCCGCGCGACCACCTCGAGCTCGGCGAGCTGCTGGAGGGCATCGACATGCAGCGCGGCGCGAAGGTCAGCGGCGCGCGCTTCTACTTCCTCAAGGGCCTGGTCGCCCGCCTCGAGATCGCGCTGATGAACCTGGGCCTCGAGAAGGCGCTCTCCGCAGGCTTCACCCCGCTGATCACGCCGACCCTCGTGCGCCCCGAGATCATGGACGGCACCGGCTTCCTCGGCGAGCACGACGACGAGGTGTACCGCCTCCGCGACGACGACCTCTACCTCACCGGCACCAGCGAGGTCGCCCTCGCCGGCTACCACGCCGACGAGATCCTCGACCTCTCCGGCGGCGCGAAGCGCTACGCGGGCTGGAGCACCTGCTACCGCCGCGAGGCGGGCTCGGGCGGACGGGACACCCGCGGCATCATCCGCGTGCACCAGTTCAGCAAGCTCGAGATGTTCGTCTACACCCTCCCCGAGGACGCCGAGGCGGAGCACGCGCGCCTCCTCTCGTACCAGGAGGACGTCCTGCAGAGCCTCGGCCTGCACTACCGCGTCATCGACACGGCGGCCGGCGACCTCGGCCAGAGCGCGGCGCGCAAGTTCGACGTGGAGGCGTGGGTCCCCACGCAGGAGACCTACCGCGAGCTGACCTCGACCTCGAACTGCACCACGTTCCAGGCCCGCCGCCTCGACACCCGCTACCGCACCGAGTCGGGGAGGACGGCTCCGGTCGCAACCCTCAACGGCACGCTCGCGACCACCCGCTGGATCGTCGCCCTCCTCGAGACCCACCAGCGGGCGGACGGCTCGGTGCTCGTCCCCGAGGCGCTGCGGCCCCACCTCGGCGGCCTCGAGGTGCTCGAGCCCGTCGCATGAGCGCGGCCCGCGCCTCCGGCCGCCGCCTCGTCGCCCTCGACATCGACGGCACCGTCATGCACGAGGACGGCACCATCACCCGCGCGGTGACGGACGCGATCACCCGCGTGGCCGCCCAGGGCGACGAGGTGATGCTCGCCACCGGGCGCTCGCCCTCCTCCACCCTGCCGGTCGTCGAGCGCCTCGGGATCTCGCCCGAGTACGTGATCTGCTGCAACGGAGCGGTCACGCTCCGCCGCGACGCGTCCGGTGCGTACGTCCCCGAGACGGTCGAGACCTTCGACCCGACGGAGGTCCTCGAGACCATCCGCCGCTCCCTCCCCGACGCGCACTACGCCGTCGAGGACGCGGACGGCGCCTTCTTCTACACCGAGGCGTTCCCGGGCGGAGCCGTGATGGGTGCCGAGACGACCCACGTCCCCTTCGAGGAGCTGCTCGGCCGGCTGTGCACCCGCGTCGTCGTGATCTCGCCCGAGACCGGCATCGAGGAGTTCACCTCGCTGGTCGAGGAGATGGGCCTGCACCAGGTCAGCTACGCGATCGGCTGGACCGCCTGGCTCGACATCGCCCCGCACGGCGTCAACAAGTCCACCGCGCTCGAGGTCGTCCGCGAGGAGCTGGGCATCGAGCGGAGCGACGTGGTCGCGCTGGGCGACGGCCGCAACGACATCGAGATGCTCACCTGGGCCGCCGCCGAGGGCGCAGGGCTCGCGATGGGGCAGGCGCCCGACGAGGTGCGGGCCGTGGCCTCCGCCGTGATCCCCTCGGTCCACCAGGACGGCGTGGCGGTCGCGCTCTCGGCGCTGCGCTGACCACGGTCCCGCGCGCTCGGCGGTTACTATCGGGTGTCGCTCCTGCGGGAGCGGCCGGGAGGGCTGTCCGAGCGGCCGATGGAGCCAGTCTTGAAAACTGGTGGGCGGAAACGTCTCGTGGGTTCGAATCCCACGCCCTCCGCCACGCCGTCCGCCGCGGAGTCCCGTTCTTCGCGTCGCTTCCCGCCGGCGCCGTCCGACGCCCGTCCTGGCGCGCGACGACGGAGGCCTGCCCGCTCTCCTTCGGAACGCGCCAGCCCTCTGTATAGGATTGCGCGACGCCCGGGATCGACGCCCGGCCCTCACCTCCGCACCACTGACGCCTCGACACCGGGAGACGGATGCGCCGCACGGGCCCTTCGACACAGACTCGCGACACTCCGCGCACGCCGCGCCCCTTCGTGCGGCACGGCCGCCAGAAGCGGCACACCCTCGCGCGGACCCTGGTGAAGGGAGCCGCCCTCGTGGGCGGTGTCGGCATGGTCGCCTCGGTGTCGGTGGTCGCGATCGCGGCGACGCTGATCGTCCAGTCCGTGCAGCCCTCGGTCGACCTGCACCCGGGCGCGGCCGGCTCCAGCGTCGAGGCCGGAGGCGCCCCGGAGATCGGCGCACTCGAGGGCGGCTTCAACGTCCTCGTCGTCGGCAGCGACTCGCGGAAGGGCCAGGGCGACGCCTACGGCGACCCCGACGAGGAGACGAGCGTCCTCAACGACGTCAACATGCTGATGCACGTCTCGGCCGACCACAGCAACGCGACGGTCGTGAGCTTCCCCCGCGACATGTACGTCGACATCCCGGAGTGCGTGAACGCCGCCACGGGTGAGACGATCCCCGCCCGGTACGACACCAAGATCAACGAGGCGATGGGCCGCGACGTCAGCCTCGGCTGCGTGGCGGGGGTCGTCGAGGACCTCATGGGCGTCCGGGTCGACTACGGCGCGGTCGTGCAGTTCAACGGCGTGATCGAGATGTCGAACGCGGTCGGCGGAGTCGACGTCTGCGTCGCGACCGAGATCGCGGACCCCTACACGAACACCTACCTCGAGCCGGGCGTGCACTCGCTCGAGGGCATGGCGGCGCTGCAGTTCCTCCGCAGCCGCCACGGCATCGGCGACGGCAGCGACCTGACCCGCATCAGCAACCAGCAGGTCTTCCTCTCGGCGCTCGTGCGCCGGATCAAGAGCGCGGACACCCTCCTCAACCCGGTCGCGCTCTACGGTCTCGCGAAGGCGGCGCTCGGCAACATGACGCTCTCGACCGGTCTCGACAACGTGAACACGATGGTCCAGATGGGACTCGCGCTGAAGGACGTCGACCTCGCGGACGTCGTCTTCGCGCAGTACCCGACCGGGGCGACTCCGAGCGGAGTGGAGCCGGACCGCGCCGCGGGCGACGTCCTGGCGAGCGCCCTGCAGACCGATCAGCCGATCGCCATCACCGGCGGCACGGGCGCCGGCGCGACCGTGGAGGGCGAGGCGGCGGCCCCGGCCGACACCGCCGCTCCGTCGGGCCCGGCGACCGCGGATCCGCTGGCGACGGCCGAGGCGGCACCCGGCACTCCTGCAGCGACTCCCGAGGACGGATCCAAGGTTGCCCTGCCAGAATCGGTCACCGGCCAGAGCGCCGACCAGCAGACCTGCTCGGTCGGCTTCTTCGGCTGAGCCGAGGGCGGGCGGCACCACGGGTGCTCTCCACCTCGCGCGCTGACTCCGGGACGACACGCGTCCCGCAGCCGAGAGAGAGTACGACCCGATGAGCGAACGCGCGTCCACCCGGACCACAGCAGCACGGCACGGCCGCCTGCGCCGCCCGAGCGGCGTGCGCTTCGCCGCGCGGATCCTCGCGGCCTGCGTGGGCGTCGGCGTGCTCAGCGCGGTCTGCATCGTGGCGATCGCCGCCTCGCTGATCGCCGGGAGCGCGCGTCCGTCCGTCGACCTAGGGATCGACTCGGGCGGAGGCGACGTGCCCGAGATCGGGGCGATCGAGGGCGGCGTCAACATCCTGCTCGCCGGCAGCGACAGCGCCGACGGATCGGCCGCCGGGGCCTACGGCGAGCGTGCCGAGAACCTCAACGACGTCACGATGCTCATGCACATCTCGGCCGACCACTCGACCGTGGAGGTCGTCAGCTTCCCCCGCGACCTCTACGTCCCGATCCCCTCCTGCACCGACCCGGCCACCGGCGCCGTCTCGGACGCGGTTGACTCGGCGAAGATCAACACCTCGCTCGAGGCCGGCGGGCTGGCGTGCACCGTGCAGACGGTCGAGCAGCTGACCGGGCTCGAGATCCCCTACGCGGCGCTCATCCAGTTCGAGGGCGTCATCGAGATGTCGAACGCGGTCGGCGGAGTCGACGTCTGCGTCGCCACCCCGATCCAGGACGAGTACACGGGGCTGAACCTCGACGCGGGCACGCACACGCTCGTCGGCGCCGAGGCGCTGGCGTTCCTTCGCACCCGGCACGGCGTCGGCGACGGCAGCGACCTCACCCGCATCTCGAGCCAGCAGGTGTACCTCTCATCGCTGGTGCGCAAGGTGAAGAGCGCGTCGACGCTCTCGAACCCGGTGAACCTCTACGGCCTCGCGAAGGCGGCCGTCTCGAACATGCAGCTCTCCACCTCGCTCGAGAACGTGAACACCCTCGTGTCGATCGGCCTCGCGGTGAAGGACGTCGACCTCGCGAACGTGGTCTTCGTGCAGTACCCGACCTTCATCGACGGCAACGGCGTGTACCCCAGCGAGGACGCGGCGGCGGCGCTGAACGCGGGGCTCCTCGCCGACCAGCCGATCGCGCTGAGCGGCACCACCGGCGGCGGCTCGCAGTCGACGGGGGAGGAGCCCGGGGCGACCAACGCTCCGGCGGCCACGGAGTCGCCGGCCACCGACGCCCCCGCGACCGACGCCCCCGCGACCGACGCCCCCGCGACGAGCGCACCCGACGGGCCGGTCACCCTCCCGAGCGACGTCTCCGGGCAGACGGCGCAGCAGGAGACCTGCACGATCGGCCGGCCCCTGTCGGACCAGTAGGCGGCTTCCCGCCTTCCCGCGGAGGGGCGGGCGCCCGTGTCGCGAGGCCCTCGCGGGTGCGGTTATGATGGTCGTCGTGCGTCCGCCAGCGGGCGCTCGGGAGTCGTCGCATAGTCCGGTCGAGTGCACCACCCTGCTAAGGTGGAGAACCCTTTATTGGGTTCCGTGGGTTCAAATCCCACCGACTCCGCATCGTCCGAAGGCCCCGCTCAGGCGGGGCCTTCGTCGTTCCCGGCGGTGCCTGTGCCTGCCGCAGTACCGGCGTCTCCCGGCGGTGCCGGTGTCGCCGCAGTGCCGGGGTCTCGCGGTGCCGGAGCCTTCCGGCCGGTGCTCCGCCGCTCGCGCGCGGCGTCGGCGGCCGATGCGATCCGGCGCCTCAGCCGGCCGGGATCCGCCGCCGATCCGCCGGGCGGGTGCGCTCCCGGAGCGGCTACCCTGATCGGATGCCCAGCCCGATCCTCGACGCCCTGTCCGCCCCTCCCGCGCGGAGGGACGTCGCCTCGATCCGGGGTGCTCTCGCCGAGGTCGCGATCGGCGACTCGGTGCGCGTCCTCGTCCGCTCCCCGCGCTACGGCCTCTACGGGATCGAGGGGGTCGTCCGGCAGGCCGTCGGCGGCGAGCTCGTCGTCGCGGACGTCTTCCTCGGCACGGGGACCGAGATCCAGAGCATCGCCCCGGCTCCGGACGCCGACGAGGTCGGCGGGGAGCGCTCGGCCGAGGGACTCGAGCACGGGGATCCGGTGCGCGTGGCGTTCTCGACTCCGGCGCTCGGGTCGTTCACGATCACGGGCCCGCTGACGGCCGGCGGCCGCGACGGGTTCCTCCTCGTCGGCAGCTGGATCGTCGCGGACGGCGGCGAGCCCGGCCGTCACGTCGACCGCATCGAGCGCCTGACGGACGTCGGCGTCCACGAGAAGCACGTCCCCGGGCGCCGCTCCGCGGTCGAGGAGTAGCCCCTCAGCTCTGGCAGTGCGGGCACCAGTAGGTGACCCGCAGCTGCAGCTCGTCGTCGCCGAGCTCACCGCGCTCGATCGGAGTGCCGCAGCGCCGGCACGGCTTGCGGTCGCGGCCGTAGACCCAGAGCTGCTGGCCCGGGCGCAGGTTGCCGGTCGTCGTGCGCTCGATCCGCTCGCGGTTCACGGTGATGAGCCGCTTCGCGAGCGCGATGGTGCGCACGAGGTCGCCGCTCCCGCCGACCGGGCGCGTGGGCAGCACGCCGCGCAGGAAGCACAGCTCGGCGCGGTAGACGTTGCCGAGTCCGGCCATGATCCGCTGGTCGAGCAGCGCGAGCCCGATCGGCCGCTCCGGATCGGCGGACAGGCGTCGCAGCGCCTCCTCCGCGTCCCAGTCGGCGCCGAGCAGATCGGGGCCGAGATAGCCGACCACGTCCTCCTCGGCCGAGCGCGGGACGATCTCGAGGAGCCCGAGCTCGAAGCCGACCGCCTGCCAGTCCTCGGTCTCGAGGACGATCCGGGCCTGGAACGCCGGCCGGTGCCACTTCGGCCGCTCGCCCTCGCCGCGGGAGTAGAGGTGCCAGCTCCCCTCCATCTTGAGGTGGGAGTGGATCAGCGCGTCGCCGACCCGCATCAGCAGGTGCTTGCCGCGGGGGACGACCTCGTCGATCGTCTCGCCGGTGAGGTCGACCGTCGCGTACTTCGGCACGCGGACGTCGCACCGGGTCAGGACCTCGCCGTCCAGCGCCTCGGCGAGGTTGTGGGCGGATCGGTAGACGGTGTCACCCTCGGGCACGCGGGCTCCCTCCGGCGCTCACGAGCGCATCCTCAGGCCGCGCGGATTCGCGACGAAGCCGGCGGCGACGAGGGCGTCGCCGAAGGGCGTGCCGAGCGCGAAGACGCCGTCGATCTTCTCGACGGTCAGCTTCTCGACCCCGCGGGAGCGGACGAGCTGCGAGAGGGCGCCGGCCGCGTCGGCGAGGGCCGCCTCGTCGGCGGTGAAGGTGAGGGCGGTCTTGCCGCCGCGCTCGAGGTAGACCGCGAGCGCTCCGTCGACGACGGCGACCAGCGCGCCGGCCTTCCGACCGGGGCGGTGCCCCTCGCCCTGCGGCCACGGCAGAGCGGCGCCGAACGGATTGGCGGGGTCGGTCGCCGCCAGCGCGAGCACCGGTCGTGAGCGCTCCTGCGCCTCGTCCTGCGGGGCGAACGTGCGGAGCCGGTCGACGCTGCCGGCAGTGCCGAACTGTGCTGCTCCCAGCTTCTCGATGAAGTAGCCCCTCCGGGCGCGGCCCTGCTGCTCGAAGCCGCTCAGCACCTTGTAGGCGAGGGCGAAGCCGCCCAGGACGCCCTCGGCCTGCACGGAGCCGCGGGTGACGATCCCGTACCGCTCGAGCAGCGTCTCGCCGAGCGCGTGCCCGCGGATCGTCGCGTCCGACTCCGCGAGCGGCACGATCGACCAGCGGCCGCCGGCGGTCGGCGGCCCCACGCGGGTGGCCATCGTGGGGCGGGCGGTCATCCGGCCCCGGGGCGCGCGGGCGCGGGCGGGGGCGCGCGGCTGGCGGTGGGCGCCGCCGGTCGAGCCGACGAGGGTGCGCAGCGGCGCCAGAGTGTCGTTCGTGACGAGCCCGGCCCAGACCAGCTCCCATAGGGCCTCGACGAGGCCCGCGTCGTCGGTGGAGCCGACCGCGTCGGAGAGCTGGCGGAAGAAGTAGCCGCCGCCCGAGCCGAGCACGCCGACGATCTCCTGCTGGAGCTCGGTCAGGGTCACGGACTCGGCGGCGGGGACGGGGAGGGTCAGCCCTGCCGTGTCGGCGAGGTGGAGGCTCACCCAACCGTCGTTGCCGGGGAGGGTGCCCGCGCCGGCCCAGAGGACCTCGCCGGTCGCGGTGAGCTCGTCGAGCATCGCGGGGGAGTAGTCGCGCACCCGGGCGGGCAGGATCAGCGACTCCCAGGCGGACGCGGGGATGGGCGCGCCGGCCAGCTGGTCGATCACGGAGGCCACGCCGTCGATACCGCGGAGCGAGCCGCCGACGTGCTGCCAGGCGGGGAGGAAGCGGGCGTACGCGGTCGCGTCCACCGGCTCCACCTCCTTGCGGAGCGCGGCGAGAGAGCGGCTGCGCAGGCGGCGCAGCACCTCGGCATCGCACCACTCGGTCCCGGTGCCGGTGGGGCGGAACTCGCCCTCCGAGACGCGGCGCTCGCCC
Source organism: Rathayibacter sp. AY1D9 (assembly GCF_002932395.1). Classification (NCBI taxonomy): domain Bacteria; kingdom Bacillati; phylum Actinomycetota; class Actinomycetes; order Micrococcales; family Microbacteriaceae; genus Rathayibacter; species Rathayibacter sp. AY1D9. The sequence continues at coordinate 53,886 of NZ_PSVQ01000015.1, read as the reverse complement.
GCGAGGCGGCGCAGGGTGTCGGTGACGACCGCGACTCCGAGGCCCAGGCGGGTGGCGACGGCGGCGGCGGTGAAGGGGCCGTGGGTGCGCGCGTAGCGGGCGACGAGGTCGCCGAGCGGATCGCGGACCGGGTCGATGAAGGCGACGGGGACGCCGATCGGCAGGGGCACGCCGAGAGCGTCGCGGAGCCGGGAGGCGTCCTCCATCGCGGCGTACCGCTGCTCACCGCCGAGGCCCACGGGCAGGACGCGCTTGGCCTTCACGAGCGCGGCCACGTCGGCCTCGAGCACCGCGCGCTCGATCGCGGGCGCCTTCGCGACGTCCGCCGAGGCGACCGATTCGTCGACCAGGCGCTCCCCGAGCTCGTCGAGCGTCAGCGGGCCGAGCAGCCGGAGCAGGTCGGCGGCGCCCTCGAGCCCGCGGAGGCGGCGCTCGGGCTCGACGCGCTGCAGCTCGCGCTCGATCTGCGCGAGGACGGCCGGGTCGAGCAGCTCGCGCAGCTCCGCCCGGCCGAGCAGCTCGCCGAGGAGCGTCGCGTCGACCGAGAGCGCCGCGGCACGGCGCTCGGCGAGCGGGCTGTCGCCCTCGTACATGAAGGCCGCGACGTAGCCGAAGAGCATGGACCGCGCGAACGGACTGGCGGTCGGCGTCTCGACCTCGAGGATCCGCAGCTCGCGCCCGTCCAGCCGTGCGGCGAGCCGGAGCAGCGCGGGCAGGTCGTAGACGTCCTGGAGGCACTCGCGGACGGTCTCGAGGATGATCGGGAAGGTCGGGTAGGTGCGGGCGACGTCGAGCAGCTGCGCCGCCCGCTGCCGCTGCTGCCAGAGCGGGGAGCGCTTGCCCGGGTTGTACCTCGGGAGCAGGAGCGCCCGCGCCGCGCACTCGCGGAACCGGGCGGCGAAGAGGGCGGAGCCGCCGACCTCGCTCGTGACCAGCTGCTCCAGCTCCTCGCGCTCGAACAGGAACAGCTCGGAGCCCGGCGGCTCCGACTCCGTGTCGGGGATCCGCACGACGATGCCGTCGTCCCCGGCCATGGCCGCTCCGTCGACGCCGTGCCGCTCGCGGACGCGAGCGCCGATGGCGAGCGCCCACGGCGAGTGCACCTGCATCCCGTACGGGGAGTGCAGCACCAGCCGCCAGTCGCCCAGCTCGTCGCGGAAGCGCTCGAGCACGAGGGTGCGGTCGTCCGGGATCTGTCCTGTGGCCAGGCGCTGCTCGTCGAGGAAGGAGAGGAGGTTGTTGGTCGCGTACTCGTCGAGCCCGGCCGCCGTGCAGCGCTCGCGGGCCGTTTCGGGGGCGGCGGCGCCCACCTCGCGGGTGAACGCCCCGATCGCCTCGCCGAGCTCGGCGGGGCGCCCCTGCGAGTCGCCCTTCCAGAACGGGAGGCGCCCGGGCTCGCCGAACGCCGGCGTCACGATCACGCGGTCGTAGGTGATCTCCTGGATGCGCCAGCTGGTGGCTCCGAGCGCGAAGACGTCGCCGACGCGGGACTCGTAGACCATCTCCTCGTCGAGCTCGCCGACGCGGTTGCCGGTCGAGCCCGGCTCGCCGACCATGAACACGCCGAAGAGCCCGCGGTCGGGGATGGTGCCGCCGCTGGTGACGGCGAGGCGCTGGGCGCCGGGCCGGCCGGTGAGCGTGTTCGCGTCGCGGTCCCAGACGAGGCGCGGCCGCAGCTCCGCGAACTGGTCGGAGGGGTAGCGGCCCGAGAGGAGGTCGAGGGTCGCCTCGTAGGCGGAGCGGGGCAGGGACACGAAGGGGGCGCTGCGGCGGACGGTGTCGAACCAGTCGTCCACGTCGAGGCTCTCGAGGGCGGTCGCGGCGACGGTCTGCTGCGCGAGGATGTCGAGCGGGTTCGCGGGGACGGCGATCGCCTCGATCAGGCCGGAGCGCATCCGCTCCGTCGTCACGGCGGAGTGGAGCAGGTCGGCCCGGTGCTTGGGGTAGAAGGACCCGCGCGAGACCTCGCCGACCTGGTGGCCGGCTCGGCCCACGCGCTGCAAGGCGCTCGCGACCGAGGGCGGCGTCTCGACCTGGACGACGAGGTCGACCGCGCCCATGTCTATCCCGAGCTCGAGGCTCGAGGTCGCGACCACGCAGCGCAGGCGGCCGGATTTCAGGTCGTCCTCGATGATCGCGCGCTGCTCCTTGCTCACCGAGCCGTGGTGAGCGCGGGCGAGCAGTGGCTCCTCGTCGGGCGCGGACTGCCCGCTGCCGCTCGTGCCCCCGGCCGCTCCCATCGCCTCGGCCGGGGAGCGGCGGACGGAGGAGGAGGCCGCTTCGGCGAGCAGGGCCCCGACTGCGACGGGCTCGCCCGCCTCGCGCGCCCGCTCCGCGGCGAGCTCGCGGCGCTCGGCGTAGATCTCGTTGAGCCGGGCGGTCAACCGCTCGGCGAGACGGCGGGAGTTCGCGAAGACGATGGAGGAGGTGTGCGCGAGGACCCGGTCGACGATCGACTCCTCGACGTGCGGCCAGATCGACCCGCTCTGCGGACCGGTGGCCCCCATCGTCGATCCGTCCTGCGGAGCCGCCGTCCCCAGCTCGGACATGTCCTCGACCGGGACGACGACGCTGAGGTCCCACTGCTTCTCGGACGCCGGAGCCACGATCGCGACCGGGGAGCGGCCGGCGAGGAACCGGGCCACCTCCTCGCGCGGGCGCACCGTCGCCGAGAGGCCGATGCGCTGCACCGGCTTCGGGAGCAGGGCGTCGAGCCGCTCGAGGGAGACGGCGAGGTGCGCCCCGCGCTTGGTCGACGCGACCGCGTGGACCTCGTCGACGATGACCGTCTCGACGCCGCGGAGCGACTCGCGCGCCGCCGAGGTGAGCATGAGGTAGAGCGACTCGGGGGTCGTGATCAGGATGTCCGGCGGCGTCTTCTGCAGCACGCGCCGCTCGGCGGCGGGCGTGTCTCCCGACCGCACCCCGACGGTGACCGTGGCCGGCGCGGTGCCGATGCCCTCGGCGCTCAGCCGCAGCGCCGTCTGGGTGACGCCGACGAGCGGCGAGCGGAGGTTGCGCTCGACGTCGACGCCGAGAGCCTTCAGCGGCGAGACGTAGAGCACGCGCGTGCGGTGCTGCGGATCCTCCGGCGGCGGGCCCTGCACGAGCCGGTCGATCGCCCAGAGGAAGGCCGAGAGCGTCTTGCCGGAGCCGGTGGGAGCGACCACGAGGGCGTGCGCTCCGCTCGAGATGGCCGACCAGGCGCCCTCCTGGGCGGCGGTCGGCGCCGGGAACGCGCCCTCGAACCACGCGCGCGTGGCGGGGGAGAAGCGCTCGAGGACGTCCGGCATGCACCCATCCTCCCTGCCACCTCCGACATTGCCGGGGTCGCGGCCCGGGGGCGAGCCCTTGACGCGGGGGAGCCCGCCCGTCAGGCGAAGCAGAGACGCACGAACGTGCCGATGTCGGCGAGCTCGGCCTGCCCGACTCCGTGGGCGACGCCCTCGTAGACCCGGGCGTCGAGCGCCGTGTGCTCCGGGAACCAGGCCGCCGCGTCCCGCACGAGCTCCTCCGGGATCACCGTGTCGAGCGTCCCGCGGCCCCAGAACACCGGAGGACGCTCGCGGGCGAGCCGCTCGTCCGCGTCGTCGCCCTCGGCGAGCGGGACCACGAACCCGGACAGAGCGACCGCGAAGGCGAAGCGGCCCGGCGCGCGCCGCAGCAGCTGCACCGCCAGCGCGGCGCCCTGGGAGAAGCCCAGCAGCCCCACCGGGCCCGGGTGCTCCAGACCGTCGAGCCACTCGATCACACCGGCCGCCGCCGCCTCGACGGCCTCGGGATCGGCCCGCGGCTCGTCCGGCACCAGCGGGACACGGAGGGGCCACCACGCGTTCGCCCCGCCGCCCAGGGCGAGAGGCGCCCGGAGGGACGCGAGGACCGGCTCCAGCGGCAGGTAGGCGCCGAGCGAGAACAGGTCCCCCTCGTGCGAGCCGTAGCCGTGCAGCAGCACCAGGAGGGGCCTGCCGACGCGGTCGCGCTCGGAGGAGGACCACAGCACCGCGTTCGCGTCGATTCCCATCGCACCATCATCCCCCTGAGTGCGGGATCGCCGCCGCCGGTCGGAACACCAGCCGCGAAGGGTGAGAATGGCTGCATGAGCGTGCGCACCCCTGACCCGAACTCCGGGTGGCTGTCCGACGACGAACTCGCCGAGATCCGCCGGCGGCTCCCGCTGCTGTACGTGGAGGCCGTGCCCGTCCGGGTCGACGGGCTCGGGCAGGTCACCGAGGTCGGCGTGCTCCTGCGCGCGACCCCCTCCGGCCAGATCACCCGCACGATCGTCTCGGGCCGCGTGATGTACGGCGAGACGCTGCGCGACGCGCTGTTCCGCCACCTCGAGAAGGATCTCGGCCCGATGGCCTTCCCCCTCCTCCCGGCGAGCCCGCTCCCCTTCCACGTCGCCGAGTACTTCCCGATGCCCGGCATGGGACCGTTCACCGACGACCGCCAGCACGCGGTCTCCCTCGCCTACGTCGTCCCCGTCACCGGCACCTGCGACCCCCGCCAGGACGCCCTCGAGCTCACCTGGATGACCCCCGACGAGGCCTGCTCCGACGCGATCTCCGCCGAGATGGAGGGCGGGCGGGGCGCGCTGATCCGCGCCGCGCTCGCTTCCGTCGGCCGCCTGTCCTAGCGGCGCGGATCGGCCGCGGCGCTCCCTTCTGCGCGCCGCTATCGGTGCGCAAGGATGGCGGGCCGGCTGGAGTGTCGGGCGTCCGCCTGGACCCATCCGCCGGCACGCGACCCGGCCGTTCGGCTCGTGGATCCGGCGTCCACCGGACCTCTGTGACCGGGCGAGGAGAGGCGGCGCCCCTGCCCGACGACGGCGCAGCAGGGGATCGCCTGATCATGACGCGGTGAGGACTTCCGGAGCTCCCTGTGCGGGACTCCGCTCGAAGAGGTGAAGCGTGAACGACGAAGGGCCGGGGCCCGCGACCAGAAGTCGCGGGCCCCGGCCCTTCATGATGTCGGCGCCCTGATCAGGACGAGCGCTGAGGTGCGATCACCGAACGCCCAGCCCCCGGACCAGCCGCTGCCCGCGAGGCGAACGGTCGATCCGCGTGCGAGCGGATCGGCCTAGCCGGTCGCGACACGCTCTGCGCGCCGCGACCATGCTTGAAGCCGACCGCGG
>NZ_PSVQ01000015.1:0-48743 GCF_002932395.1 Rathayibacter sp. AY1D9 | reverse complement strand
GCTGCCCGCGAGGCGAACGGTCGATCCGCGTGCGAGCGGATCGGCCTAGCCGGTCGCGACACGCTCTGCGCGCCGCGACCATGCTTGAAGCCGACCGCGGTGCGCCGCTCCGCGGCTGCCCGCGAGGCGAACGGTCGATCCGCGTGCGAGCGGATCGGCCTAGCCGGTCGCGACACGCTCTGCGCGCCGCGACCATGCTTGAAGCCGACCGCGGTGCGCCGCTCCGCGGCTGCCCGCGAGGCGAACGGTCGATCCGCGTGCGAGCGGATCGGCCTAGCCGGTCGCGACACGCTCTGCGCGTCGCGACCGTGCTTGAAGCCGACCGCGGTGCGCCGCTCCGCGGCGCACAATCGGACTCAGCCCTGCGCGCGGCGGCCGCCGCGGCGGGCGCCGCCGCCGGCGGACTCGCGGGCGGGAGCGGCCGAGGCCGCTCCGCCGGTCGCGGTGCTGTAGAACGAGCGCGATCCGCCCGAGGTCGAGGGGGCACCGGCGGCCGAGCGGCTGCGGCCTCCGCGGGCGCCGCCGCGGGCGGGTCCCTCGGCGGCGGTGCGGTCGCGGCGGGGGCGGTCGCCTCCGCCGGTCGCGGCACCCGTCGAGCGTCCGCCGCGGGGTGCGGCGGTGCCCTCGGTGCGGGCCGCGCGCTTGCGTTGCGCGTTGGCGCCCTGCGAGCGTCCGCCCTGCGACTGGCCGCGGACGGGCTCGACGACGGCGCTGGGGGTGACGTACGGAGCGACGTCGCCGACGAGCTTCGCGACGGCGGCCGAGTCGGCCGTCACCTGCTGGGGCGCGACCTGGATCGCGGCCTTGCGGAGGAGGGTCTTCACGTCGCTGCGCTGCGTGGGCAGGACGACGGTGACGACGTCTCCCTCGCTGCCGGCGCGGGCGGTGCGGCCCGAGCGGTGCAGGTACGCCTTGTGCTCCATCGGCGGGTCGACGTGGATGACGAGCTCGACGTCGTCGACGTGCACACCGCGGGCGGCGACGTCGGTGGCGACGAGGACCTTGACGGTGCCGGCGCCGAACGCGGCGAGGTTCCGGTCGCGGGCGACCTGCGAGAGGTTGCCGTGCAGGTCGACCGCGGGGATGCCCTGGCCGGTGAGCTGCTTGGCGAGCTTCTTCGCGTGGTGCTTGGTGCGCATGAAGAGGATGCGGCGGCCGGTGCCGGACGCGAGCGTCTTCACGAGAGCGTTCTTGGCGTCGAGGCCGTCGACCTCGAACACGTGGTGGGTCATCAGCGCGACCGGCGAGTTGGCCTCGTCGACCGAGTGGAGCACCTCGTTCTGGAGGTACTTCTTGACCAGCTTGTCCACGCCGTTGTCGAGCGTCGCGGAGAACAGCAGGCGCTGCCCGCCGCGGGGGGTCTTGTCGAGGATGCGCGTGACGACCGGCAGGAAGCCGAGGTCGGCCATGTGGTCGGCCTCGTCGAGGACGGTGATCTCGACGGCGTCGAGGTTCACGAAGCCCTGCTTCATCAGGTCCTCGAGGCGGCCCGGGCAGGCCACGACGATGTCGACGCCCTGCTTGAGCGCGGCGACCTGGCGCTGCTGCGAGACGCCTCCGAAGATCGTGGTGGTGACGATGCCGTACGCGTCGGCGAGGGGCTGCATCGCGGCGGTGATCTGCGTGGCGAGCTCGCGGGTCGGCGCGAGGACGAGTCCGAGCGGGCGGCCGGGGCGGCGGCGTCCGCCGGCGAGCGAGCCGCCGAGTCGGGCGATCATCGGGATGGAGAAGGCGAGGGTCTTGCCGGAGCCGGTCTTGCCGCGGCCGAGGACGTCGCGTCCGCCGAGGGTGTCGGGCAGCGTGTCGACCTGGATCGGGAAGGGCTCGGTGATGCCGCTCGCGGTGAGCGCAGCCACGAGGGGGGCCGGCACGCCGAGGGCGCTGAAGGAGAGGGGGGTGTTCGACATGGAGTGGTGCCTTTCGGGGGCATCATGCCGATCGAGGACGCGCGGGCGGTGGCCGGGGCGCGGGTGATCGGCGTTCGGGCGAAGGTGACGGTGGTCACATCCGTTCGCCGTACGATTCGGTGCGCGCGGCCGGGGGCCTCATGCACGTGCGCCAGATGGTCGGGACGGATCCTCGACGGTCAGAGTCCTAGGGGACAAGGGGCGTTCTACGACGCGGGGGAGCGCAGTCGCTGCGCTCGCACCATCCCACTCTAGTGGATGCCGATCCATCCGCGCATCGCGGCCTGCACGCGGGAGCCGTCGCGGTCGCTCAGCTTGGTCCCGACGAAGTCGCCCGCCCAGTCCGAGGTCTGCACGCGGAAGGCCGGCTCCGGGTCGCGCAGGGTCTTCAGGATGACGGCGGCGACGTCGGACGGGTCCTGCGCGTGGGTCGAGGAGAAGGACGACGCGGCGCGGTCGAGGTAGGCGCCGAGCGCCGGCGAGTAGGGGCCGGCCTGCGCGAGCATCGCCGCCGCGTCGATGCCGACGTTCTCGACGAAGCTGCTGCGGACCGCTCCCGGCTCGATCAGCGACACGTGGACGCCGACGGAGGCGGCGACCGGGGCGAGCGCCTCGAAGAACCCCTCGACCGCGAACTTCGCCGCGCAGTAGTCCTCGTTGAACGGCTGCCCGATCGCGCCGCCGACGCTCGAGACGGTGACGATGCGGCCGCGGGACGAGCGCAGCATCGGCATCGCGGCGCGGGTGACCGCGACGGTGCCGAAGAAGTTGACCTCCATCACGCGGCGCAGCTCCTCCGGATCCTCCAGCTCGAGGGTGCCGAGGTGGCCGGCTCCGGCGTTGTTCACGAGGGCGTCGAGACCGCCGAGCTCCTCCTCCACGGCGCGGAGGCAGCCGGCGACGGAGTCCGCGTCGGTCACGTCGAGCGCCCGCAGGTCGAGCTCGACGCGGGCCTCGGCGGCGGCGGCGCGCAGGCCCTCCGCCCGCTCCGGATCCCGCACTGTGGCGACCACCCGCCAGCCCGCGCGCGCGGCCTCGATCGCGGTGGCGCGGCCGATGCCGGTGGAGGTTCCGGTGACGAGGAGGACGGGACGGGGCATGCGGCTTTCCTGCTTTCCGGCGCACGACGGCGCCGCCCGGAGGCTATCGGCCGCCCCTCCGAGAACGTCCAGGGTCGGTGTCAGCCCCGGTAGCGCTCGCCGACCGGCACCTCGACCGGCAGCCGGTTGCCCGCCTGGGCGAGCGGGCAGGCCCAGGCCGGGTCGTAGGCGCAGGAGGGGTTGTAGGCGAAGTTGAAGTCGAGCACCAGCGTCCCCGGGGCGGAGCCCGGGCCGAGGTCGGCGCCCTTCACGGTGTCCAGGAGGTAGCGGCCACCGCCGTAGGTGCCGCCGGGTGTCCCCGCGAGGGCGTCCTTGACCGGCAGGAACAGGCCTCCGCCGTAGGACGCCAGGCGCCAGACGTCGAGGCTGCCGGTGTCCGGCACCTCAACCGTGCCGATCAGCTCGAAGGGGACGGTGCCGTCGGTGCCGGTCTCCACGTCCATCCGCCGCGCCTCCTCGGCCGGGGCCACCTCGAGCTCGAAGCGCCAGGCCGCGTCGTAGGGCGCGATCGGCAGCGAGCGGAAGTGCGCGCGGTCGGCCGGGAGGAGGGGGGTGGAGGGGTGCTGCGCGAAGAGCGCGTTGCGCCCGCGGATCCAGGACGCGTGCGCGGCGAGCAGGTCCACGTTCGAGAGTCGGCGCACCTCCGCGTAGAGGGCCTGGACATGGCGGCGCCAGTCCGACACCTCGACCGCCGTCGTGAGGCGGCGGCGGGGCGAGACGCCGTCGTCGTCCTGCTCTTCCTCGTCGGCGGAGGGCCACTGGAGGCGCAGGAGCTCCGAGCGCGACAGCTCGGTCTCCTCCTCGGCGACGCCGTCGGGGCTCATGCGGCGGACTCCCCGCGCGGGCGGGTGTCGGCACCGAGATCGTGGCGCCAGGACGGGGCGAGGGAGCGGATGCGGATGCCGCGCCACTGCCAGAACGCCCACATCGAAGGCCAGAGCGCGGCCGAGGCGAGACCCGCCGAGAACTCGAGGCGGTCGCGGAAGAGCGTGCGCCCGTCAGGGAGCGGGGCCACGGCCATGCGGTGGTCCCACGCGGTGATGAGGCGGAGGGAGCCCGTGAGGGGCCCGCCGCTGTCGCGCAGGATCCGCACGTCGGGCATCGAGGGGACGCGGCGGTAGGAGAGGTCGATCTCCTGCGCGCCCATCGGCACGATCCCGAGGGCGTCCATCGCGACCTCGTGGGAGCCGAGCCCCCAGGTCGGGCGGAAGCCGCCCTCGTCCAGCGACGCGGCGGTCAGGAGAGGGGACATCACCTCCCGGAACACGGCCGGACTCTGCAGGGCGCGCCAGGCGGAGTCGGCGTCGGTGTCGAGCACGTGCTTGAGCATCACCTTCACGAGGGACATCCTCCTCCGCCCGCCCCTGCGCGGGAACCGGGTGCGCGCGGAGCCCCGGACGTGTATGCGCCTCCGGGGCTCGCTACCGTGTCAGGGTGACCGCTCCCGCCGCCTCCGTCGACCAGTCGACCTACCAGATCCGCTTCGAGTGGGGGGCCCGCGCCCTCCGCGTGCTCGCCCCAGCCCACGTCACGGTGCTCGTCGACGCTCTGCCCGGAGGCGAGAGCCCCGACCTCGGGGGAGTGGAGGGCCGCGTCGTCCGCGCGGGCCTGGCCGACCGCTCGGCCGTCGCCCGCTGGATCCTGGAGCGCCAGCACGAGAACGGCGGGCGCACCAGCGTCAACGTGATCGCACTCGGCGACGTCGACGACAGCGGAGCGGCGCGGTTCGCGATGGAGGACCAGCTGGCGGCCGGCGCCGTCGTCGACGCGCTCATCGGGCTGGGCATCGACCACGTCTCGCCCGAGGCCGCGGTGGCCTGCGCGTCCTACGAGGGCCTGCGCCGGGCGTGCGCGCATCTGCTCACCGCGTCCGAGTCCGGCCGCCTGCTCGCCGCCGAGGGGCGGGCGGACGAGGTCCGCGCCGCCGCCCGGGTCGACACCGTCGACGAGGTGGCGGTCCTCCGCTGACCCGCCGCTCCGGCGGGCGCGGCCTCCGAGAGGTGCAGGGCGTCCGCGGAGCGCACAAGCCCCTGCGGATCCGAGCCGCCGCCTCGACCACTCGCCCGCCCCCGGCGTAGCGTTCGGCGGAGGCGGTCCCTCCGCCCCCCGCCCCGACCGAAAGCTGGCCCGCATGAAAGCCGTCCTCAACGACGTCGTCCTCGCCGACGCCCCCGACTCCGACCTGATCTCGATCGAGGGCAACTGGTACTTCCCGCCGTCGAGCATCGCCGAGGGCGTGCTCGTCGAGAGCCCCACGCCCTACACCTGCCCGTGGAAGGGCGAGTGCCAGTACTTCTCGGTGCAGACCGGCGACGGCCTGCAGAAGGACAAGGCCTGGTCGTACCCGCACCCCTACCCGACGGCGTTCGACCGCGTCGGCAAGGACTTCTCGGGCTACGTCGCCTTCGACCGCTCGGTCCGCGTCTCCGACTGACCCGTCCCGCCGCGGCGCCGCTCCCGGTGCCGCGGCGGTGCGTCAGCCGCGCGGGGTTGCGGCGCGCGCCCGGTAGGCCCGGACCTTCGACCGGTTCCCGCAGCGCTGCATCGAGCACCAGCGGCGCGAGCCGGCGCGGGACGTGTCGAGGTAGAGCATCCGGCACTCCGGATCCGCGCAGCGCCTCAGCCGTCCGGCCACGGCCGGGCCCAGCAGCCCCACGGCCTCCCGGGCGATGGACGCGAGCGCCTGCCTGCCCGCCGCATGGAGCCGTCCTGCCTGCCGCGACCCTCCGCCCAGCACCGGTGGGATGTCGGGCATCGCCGCGACCAGGTTGACCACGTCGACGTCGCGCGGGTCGAGCGCGGTGCCCGCCTCGGCCGCGACGGCCAGCCGGGCGATAGCGCCTCGGAGCATCAGCGCGTCGTCGAGGCGCGCGTCCCGGCTCTCGGGGACGACCGCCTCGAAGCGCTCGGCGAGCCAGGCGGCCAGGGCGGCATCGGAGTCGAGGTGCTCGGCCGCTCCCGGAGGCAGTGCTCCGGTCGTGGCGAAGTCGAGTGCGAGGCTCCCGGAGTCGAACCACCAGCGCCGGCCGTCGGCCTCGGGGAGCCACTGCCCGGTGACCGGCGTGCGCCCGCCGTGCGGGGCCTCGTCCGGGGTCACGGCGCCGGGACCGGTCGGCGCCGCCACTGGATCGCGTTCGCGGGCTCGAACCGGCGCGCGCAGCGGCCGCAGGCCAGGGGCCGGGTGGGCCGGCGATGGCGGTAGAAGAGGTGTCCGCCCGGGCAGGTGCCGACCCACGGTGCGAGCTCGTCCGCGGTCGGGTTGCTGTGGGTGCGCGATCCCGTGTAGCCGAGCCGCGCCGCGATCCGCCGCCACTGCGGTCCGTGCCCGGCGTCGGGCCCCGCGAGCGCGTGAGCGACCTCGTGCAGGAGGGTCTGCCGGACCTCCTCGTCGCTCCAGCGGGCGGCGAGGTGGCGCGAGACCGTGATCCGGCGGCGCGTCCAGTGGCAGGCGCCGCCGCGGGTGCGCGCGTGGTCGAGCGCGAAGGACCAGGAGGGGTCGAGGTGCTCCTCGATCAGCGCGTCGGCCCAGCGGGCCACGTCCTCGAGGTCGGCCACCGGCGGCGCTGCCTAGGACTCGTCGCCGTCGGCGCGGCGGCGGCCGCGGGCGGTGCCGTCGGTGCGGGCTTCGCGGTCGGTCCCGTCCTGGAACTCGGAGGCGGCGGCGTAGCCCAGGCGGGCGACCTCGAGCTCCTCCTCGGGGACCCCGACGCGCTCGCCGAGGGCGGTCGCGGCGTCGAAGTCGCGCATCGCCCGGCCGTACTCGCCCAGCTCGAAGAAGGTGAGGCCGCGGTGCTTGAGCGCGAAGGAGTGCTCGAGGTGCCACTCGTGCGTGCGGGCCTCCTCGACGCAGAGCGCGAGCTCCGAGAGGGCCTCGTCGGTGCGGCCCCGCAGCTGCATGAGGCGGGCGCGGCGGACGCGGGCGGTGAGCAGCTCGGCGCGGTCGCCGGAGAAGCGGGTGCGGCGGACGGCCTCGTTCGCGAGGTCCCACGCCTCGTCGACGCGCCCGAGCAGGCGCAGCAGCTCCGCCTTCTCGGTGAGCGCGGCGAGGCTGCGCAGCGCGCCGATCTCCTCCAGGCGCTCCTGGGCGGCGTCGACGTCGATCTCCTCGTGGAGGGTCGCGGGGTCGTGGCGGATGATGATGCTCAGGGCGATGCTTCCTCGTGGAGTGCGGATCCGGATCGTCGCGCGCGGCGGACGAGAGGACGGTCGGGGTCGCTGACCCCGGCGTCGAGTGTACCGGCGGGTCCCCGGACGGCGCCCCGACGCGCGGCCCGGGTCAGCCCCGTCGCACCTGGAAGATGCTCCGCGCCGGCAGCGGCGACGGGGTGGCGGTCTCGTCCGTGACGACGAGGGCGCCGGCGATGAAGTTCTCGAGCTCCCGCCCCTGCACCAGCTTGGAGGGCGCGGGGTCGGAGGCGAGGCGCCGCGGCAGGCCGTCGAGCGGCAGCGGATCGGCCGAGGCGAGCATCACCACGTTCCCGAAGCGCTTGGCCTTGAGCATCTGGGTGTCGGTCATGATCGCGGTGTGCGCGAAGACGGAGGCGAGCGTCGCGGCCTGGGCGCGGGCGAAGGCGAGCGCGCCGCCGTCGGCCACGTTCACCGCGACCAGGCCGCCGGGGGCGAGCAGCGGCGCGATCGCCCCGTAGAACTCGGCGCTGGTCACGTGCGCGGGAGTGCGCGCGCCCGAGAAGATGTCGACGACGACCACGTCGACCGTGCCGCGCAGCCCGGGCGGCAGCTTGCCGAGCACCTCGCGGGCGTCGCCCTGGCGGATGCGGATCTGCGCCCCGCGGGGGAGCGGGAGCGCCTCGCGCACCAGCTCGACCAGAGCGCCCTCGATCTCGACGACCTGCTGGCGCGAGCCCGGCCGGGTCGCGGCGACGTAGCGGGGGAGGGTCAGCGCTCCGGCGCCCAGGTGGAGCGCCGTGACGCTCTCGCCCTCGGGGGCGACGAGGTCGATCGCGTGGCCGATCCGGCGGACGTACTCGAACGAGAGGTGCGTCGGATCCGCGAGGTCGACGTGCGACTGCGGAGTGCCGTCGACGACCAGGGTCGCCGCCTCGGGCGAGTGGCGGTCGGGCTCGATCCGCGCGGTGTACCCGCTGGCGAGCACGGCGCGGGGGTGCTCGGAGTCGTCTCCGCGTCGGCGGCCGGTGCGTTCCTGCATCCGACCAGTCTGCCGCGGCGGCGGGACGGCGGGGCTCCGCGCCCGGCCCGGTCGGATCGGTCCGGGAGGCCGTGGCCTCGTATACCGGACCCCGCGGGGCGGCGCAAGCATCCGCACTTGCGCGGCGTGGCGCGATGCGGCTATATTCGTACTTTGCGCTCCCGAGTACCCATGCCCTCATATCGCGGTCGGCAGGTCACCGGAACCCGGCATCAGATGGTGGATGCCGTTGCCACACTCTAGCCCCGCCCCCAAGACCGAGTCGCCTCGGTCCGCACGGCGTGCGGGCAGGGGTGGCGGCCCGTCCGGCGGGAGCCCACTCCACACATCCCACAGATTGAGACCCGCGAGGGTCTACGGAGGTTCCTTCCTTGGCTGCTGCGTCCACCGCGACCACCACCTCACCCAAGAACGGACGCGGAGCTTCGCGTCTCTCGTTCGCCAAGATCAGCGACACCCTGACCGTTCCGGATCTGCTCGCGCTGCAGACCGAGAGCTTCGACTGGCTCGTCGGCTCGGAGGCGTGGAAGACCCGCGTCGCCGAGGCGAAGGCCGCCGGCCGGGAGGACCTCCCCGCCAACTCCGGCCTCGACGAGATCTTCGAGGAGATCTCCCCGATCGAGGACCTCAGCGAGACGATGCAGCTGAGCTTCACGAACCCGTACCTCGAGCCCGAGAAGTACACGATCGAGGAGTGCAAGGAGCGCGGCAAGACCTACGCCGCTCCGCTGTACGTCGAGGCCGAGTTCATGAACCACCTCACGGGTGAGATCAAGACCCAGACGGTCTTCATGGGCGACTTCCCGCTGATGACCGAGAAGGGCACGTTCATCATCAACGGCACCGAGCGTGTCGTCGTGTCCCAGCTCGTGCGCAGCCCCGGCGTCTACTTCGAGCGCCAGCAGGAGAAGACGTCCGACAAGGACATCTACTCCGCCCGCGTCATCCCGAGCCGCGGCGCCTGGCTCGAGTTCGAGATCGACAAGCGCGACCAGGTCGGCGTGCGCATCGACCGCAAGCGCAAGCAGTCGGTCACCGTGTTCCTCAAGGCCCTCGGCCTCACGAGCGAGGAGATCCTCGAGCAGTTCGCCGGCTACGAGTCGATCGAGCTGACCCTCGAGAAGGACAACATCCTCACCAAGGAGGACGCCCTCCGCGACATCTACCGCAAGCTCCGTCCGGGCGAGCAGGTCGCCGCCGAGGCCGCCCGCGCGCTGCTGGACAACTTCTACTTCAACTCCAAGCGCTACGACCTCGCGAAGGTCGGCCGCTACAAGATCAACCGCAAGCTCGGCATCGACAAGGCGCTGTCCGACTCGGTGCTCACGGTCGAGGACATCATCGCGACCATCAAGTACCTGGTCGCCCTGCACGACGGCCGCACCGCCCTCCCCGGCGTGCGCGACGGCGAGTCGGTCGAGCTGCGTCTCGACGTCGACGACATCGACCACTTCGGCAACCGCCGAATCCGCGCGGTCGGCGAGCTGATCCAGAACCAGGTCCGCACCGGACTGTCCCGCATGGAGCGCGTCGTCCGCGAGCGCATGACCACGCAGGACATCGAGGCGATCACCCCGCAGACCCTGATCAACGTGCGCCCCGTCGTCGCCGCGATCAAGGAGTTCTTCGGGACCAGCCAGCTGTCGCAGTTCATGGACCAGAACAACCCGCTCGCGGGTCTGACCCACAAGCGCCGCCTGTCGGCGCTCGGCCCCGGCGGACTCTCCCGCGAGCGCGCCGGCGTCGAGGTCCGCGACGTCCACCCCTCGCACTACGGCCGCATGTGCCCGATCGAGACCCCGGAAGGCCCGAACATCGGCCTGATCGGATCGCTCGCGTCCTTCGCGCGCATCAACTCGTTCGGCTTCATCGAGACCCCGTACCGCAAGGTCGTCGACGGCACCGTCACCTCGCAGATCGACTACCTCACCGCGTCCGAGGAGGACGAGTACCTGGTCGCCCAGGCGAACGCCCCCCTCACGAAGGACTTCCGCTTCGCGGAGGGCAAGGTCCTGGTCCGCCCCAAGGGCGGAGAGGTCGAGCTCGTCGACGCCGAGCGCGTCCACTACATGGACGTCTCGCCGCGCCAGATGGTCTCGGTCGCGACCTCGCTGATCCCGTTCCTCGAGCACGACGACGCGAACCGCGCGCTCATGGGCGCGAACATGCAGCGTCAGGCCGTCCCGCTGCTGCGCAGCGAGTCGCCCGTCGTCGGAACCGGCATGGAGGGATTCGCGGCCATCGACGCCGGCGACGTCATCACCGCCGACAAGGCCGGTGTCGTCCAGGAGGTCTCCGCCGACTCCGTCACCGTCCAGCTGGACGAGGGCGGCACGCAGACCTACTTCCTCCGCAAGTTCGACCGCTCCAACCAGGGCACCTCGTACAACAACCGCGTGGTCGTCTCGGCCGGCGAGCGCATCGAGGTCGGCGAGGTCGTCGCCGACGGCCCCGCCACCGAGAACGGCGAGCTCGCGCTGGGCAAGAACCTGCTCGTCGCGTTCATGCCGTGGGAGGGCCACAACTTCGAGGACGCGATCATCCTCAGCCAGAACCTGGTGAAGGACGACGTCCTCTCCTCGATCCACATCGAGGAGTACGAGGTCGACGCCCGCGACACCAAGCTCGGCAAGGAGGAGATCACCCGCGACCTCCCCAACGTCAGCCCGGAGCTCCTGGCCGACCTGGACGAGCGCGGCATCATCCGCATCGGCGCCGAGGTCCGCCCCGGCGACATCCTCGTCGGCAAGGTCACGCCCAAGGGCGAGACCGAGCTCTCGGCCGAGGAGCGCCTGCTCCGCGCGATCTTCAACGAGAAGAGCCGCGAGGTCCGCGACACGTCGCTGAAGGTGCCCCACGGCGAGCAGGGCACGATCATCGGCGTCAAGGTGTTCGACGCGCAGGACGGCGACGACGAGCTCGGCTCGGGCGTCAACCAGCGCGTGGTCGTCTACATCGCCCAGAAGCGCAAGATCACCGAGGGCGACAAGCTCGCCGGCCGCCACGGCAACAAGGGCGTCATCTCGAAGATCCTGCCGGTCGAGGACATGCCGTTCCTCGCCGACGGCACCCCGGTCGACATCGTCCTCAACCCGCTCGGCGTCCCCGGCCGCATGAACTTCGGCCAGGTCCTCGAGATCCACCTCGGGTGGATCGCGAAGCAGGGCTGGAAGGTCGAGGGTCAGCCGGAGTGGGCCGCGCGCCTGCCCGAGCACGCCCGCGAGGCGGCGCCCGGCACCAAGGTCGCGACCCCCGTCTTCGACGGTGCGGCGGAGGAGGAGCTCGCAGGGCTCCTCGACTCCACCACCCCGACGCGCGACGGAGAGCGCCTGATCGGCTCGTCCGGCAAGACGCAGCTGTTCGACGGCCGCTCCGGGGAGCCCTTCCCGGACCCGGTCTCGGTCGGCTACATGTACATCCTGAAGCTGCACCACCTCGTCGACGACAAGATCCACGCGCGCTCGACGGGCCCGTACTCGATGATCACCCAGCAGCCGCTCGGTGGTAAGGCGCAGTTCGGCGGACAGCGCTTCGGCGAGATGGAGGTGTGGGCCCTCGAGGCCTACGGCGCCGCCTACGCCCTCCAGGAGCTCCTCACCATCAAGTCGGACGACATCCTCGGCCGCGTGAAGGTGTACGAGGCCATCGTCAAGGGCGAGAACATCCAGGAGCCCGGCATCCCGGAGTCCTTCAAGGTCCTCATCAAGGAGATGCAGTCCCTGTGCCTGAACGTCGAGGTCCTCTCGGCCGACGGCACCGCGGTCAGCCTGCGCGACACCGATGACGAGGTCTACCGCGCCGCGGAAGAGCTCGGCATCAACATCTCCTCCCGGTTCGAGTCGTCCTCCGTCGACGACATCTGATCCGCGCCAGCATCTGACGACCTCCCGTCTCTGACGAGACACCCTGTTTTCCGACAAGGAGAAAACATTGCTCGACGTAACCACTTTCGATGAGCTGCGCATCGGCCTCGCAACGGCCGATGACATCCGTCGCTGGTCGCACGGTGAAGTGAAGAAGCCCGAGACCATCAACTACCGCACCCTGAAGCCCGAGAAGGACGGCCTGTTCGGCGAGCAGATCTTCGGACCCTCTCGCGACTGGGAGTGCTCCTGCGGCAAGTACAAGCGAGTCCGCTTCAAGGGCATCGTCTGCGAGCGCTGCGGCGTCGAGGTCACCAAGTCCTCGGTCCGCCGCGAGCGGATGGGCCACATCGAGCTCGCCGCCCCCGTCACCCACATCTGGTACTTCAAGGGCGTCCCCTCGCGCCTCGGATACCTGCTGGACATGGCGCCGAAGGACCTCGAGAAGGTCATCTACTTCGCGGCGTACATGATCATCGACGTGGACGACGACGGCCGTCACGCCGACATGCCCGGGCTCGAGAACGAGCTCCGGCTCGAGATCAAGACCCTCTCGGACCAGCGCGACTCCCGCATCGCGGACCGCCTGGCGCGCCTGGAGACCGACCTCGCCGCCCTGGAGGCGGAGGGCGCCAAGAGCGACCAGAAGCGCCGCACGAAGGACGGCGCCGAGAAGGAGATGGGCCAGATCCGCAAGTCCTTCGACGAGGACATCGCGCGGCTCGAGAGCGTGTGGGAGCAGTTCCGCACCCTCAAGGTCGGCGACCTCAAGCCCGAGGACGCGGTCTTCAACGAGCTCGTCGACCGGTACGGCGTCTACTTCGAGGCCTACATGGGCGCCGAGGCGATCAAGAAGCGCCTCGAGCAGTTCGACCTCCAGGCCGAGGCCGAGACGCTGCACCTGCAGATCGCCGAGGGCAAGGGTCAGAAGAAGATCCGCGCCATCAAGCGCCTGCGCGTCGTCAACTCGTTCCTCGCCACCGGCAACTCGCCGGCCGCGATGGTCCTCGACGTCGTCCCGGTCATCCCGCCGGAGCTGCGCCCGATGGTGCAGCTCGACGGAGGCCGGTTCGCGACCAGCGACCTGAACGACCTCTACCGTCGCGTGATCAACCGCAACAACCGACTCCGCCGCCTGCTCGACCTCGGTGCCCCCGAGATCATCGTGAACAACGAGAAGCGCATGCTCCAGGAGGCGGTCGACGCCCTCTTCGACAACGGCCGCCGCGGCCGCCCCGTCACCGGAACCGGCAACCGCGCCCTCAAGTCCCTGAGCGACATGCTCAAGGGAAAGCAGGGTCGCTTCCGCCAGAACCTGCTGGGCAAGCGCGTCGACTACTCGGGACGCTCGGTCATCATCGTCGGCCCGCAGCTCAAGCTGCACCAGTGCGGTCTGCCCAAGCAGATGGCGCTGGAGCTGTTCAAGCCGTTCGTGATCAAGCGCCTGATCGACCTGTCGCACGCGCAGAACATCAAGGCCGCCAAGCGCATGGTGGAGCGCTCGCGCCCGCAGGTGTGGGACGTGCTCGAGGAGATCATCCGCGAGCGCCCCGTCCTGCTGAACCGTGCGCCCACGCTGCACCGTCTCGGCATCCAGGCGTTCGAGCCCCAGCTGGTCGAGGGCAAGGCGATCCAGCTGCACCCGCTCGTCTGCGCCGCGTTCAACGCGGACTTCGACGGCGACCAGATGGCCGTCCACCTGCCGCTGTCCGTCGAGGCCCAGGCCGAGGCGCGCATCCTGATGCTCGCGTCGAACAACATCCTCAAGCCCTCGGACGGCCGTCCGGTCACCCTGCCCACGCAGGACATGATCATCGGCCTCCACCACCTGACGACGATCCGCGAGGGCGCCGCCGGCGAGGGCCGCGCGTTCTCCTCCGTCTCGGAGGCGATCCTCGCGAAGGACCAGGGCTCGCTGCACCTGAACTCGAAGGTCCGGATCCGCATGTCGGACGTGTACTTCGCGCAGGGTCAGGCACCCGAGGGCGTCGAGATCGACGAGAACGGCAAGGTCACCGCGCCGGTCCTCCTCGAGACCACGCTCGGCCGCGCCCTCTTCAACGAGGCGCTGCCGGTCGACTACCCCTACTTCGAGCAGGTCGCCGACAAGACGACCATCTCCGGGATCGTCAACGACCTCGCGGAGCGCTACCCGAAGGTGGAGGTCGCCGCCTCCCTCGACCGGATCAAGGACGCCGGCTTCTACTGGGCCACCCGCTCGGGTGTCACCGTGGCGCTGTCCGACATCCTCACGCCTCCGTCGAAGCCCGAGATCATCGCGGGCTACGAGAAGAAGGCCGCGAAGGTCGAGTCCGAGTACGACAAGGGTCTGACCACTCAGGCCGAGCGCCGCCAGGAGCTCGTGAAGATCTGGACCGAGGCGACCGACGAGGTCGCCAAGGCCATGCGCGCGAACTTCCCGACGGACAACACCATCAACCGCATGGTCACCTCCGGTGCCCGCGGCAACTGGCTGCAGGTGCGCAACATCGCCGGCATGCGAGGCCTGGTGAACAACCCGAAGGGCGAGATCATCGCCCGACCGATCATCTCCTCGTACCGCGAGGGCCTGTCGGTCGCCGAGTACTTCATCGCCACGCACGGTGCCCGCAAGGGCCTGGCCGACACCGCGCTCCGCACCGCGGACTCGGGCTACCTGACGCGTCGACTCGTCGACGTCTCGCAGGACGTCATCATCCGCGAGGAGGACTGCGGCACGTCGAAGGGCCTCGACCTGCCGATCATGCTCCAGGACGCCACCGGCGCCTGGATCAAGGACTCCAACGTCGAGAACTCCGTCTACGCCCGTTCGCTCGCCACCCCGGCGTCGAACGAGGCCGGCGAGCTCGTCGCCGAGGCCGGCGAGGACGTGGGCGACGTGCTCATCGAGAAGCTGGTCGGAGCGGGCGTGCGCCACATCAAGGTGCGCTCCGTCCTGACCTGCGAGTCCGCCGTCGGCGTCTGCGCGGCCTGCTACGGCCGCTCGCTCGCCACCGGCAAGCTCGTCGACATCGGAGAGGCCGTCGGCATCATCGCGGCCCAGTCGATCGGCGAGCCCGGCACGCAGCTCACGATGCGCACCTTCCACACCGGTGGATCGGCCTCGGCCGACGACATCACGCAGGGTCTTCCCCGCGTGCAGGAGCTCTTCGAGGCCCGCACCCCCAAGGGCGCGTCGCCGATCGCGGAGGCCGCCGGCCGGATCACCATCGAGGACACCGACCGTGCCCGCCGCGTCATCCTCCAGCCGGACAACGGCGACGAGGCGGTCATCTACCCGGTGCTCAAGCGCTCGCAGCTCCTCATCGAGGACGGCCAGCACGTCGAGCTCGGGCAGCAGCTGCACGTCGGAACGGTCGACCCCAAGGAGGTCCTGCGCGTGCTGGGCGTCCGCGAGGTCCAAAAGCACCTGGTGGGCGGCGTCCAGGGCGTCTACCGCTCGCAGGGTGTCCCGATCCACGACAAGCACATCGAGGTCATCGTGCGTCAGATGCTCCGCAAGGTCACCGTGGTCGACCACGGCGACACGGAGCTGCTGCCGGGCGAGCTCGTCGACCGCTCGCGCTACAGCGAGGTCAACCGTGCGGCTCTGACCGAGGGCAAGCGGACCGCGTCCGCCCGCCAGGAGGTCATGGGCATCACCAAGGCCTCGCTCGCGACCGAGTCGTGGCTGTCGGCCGCGTCCTTCCAGGAGACCACCCGCGTCCTGACGCAGGCGGCCATGGAGGGCAAGCGCGACCCGCTGATGGGCCTGAAGGAGAACGTGATCATCGGAAAGCTGATCCCGGCGGGAACCGGTCTGCCCAAGTACCGGAACGTGTCGGTCGAGGCGACCGAGGAGGCGAAGGCCGAGCGGTACCCCAACCGCATCTTCGCCGACGACGCCGCGTTCAGCGACGCCGACCTCTCGTTCGTCGACTTCGACTCGTTCTCGAGCGACGGCTACGAGCCGGGCAACTACAGCTGATCCAGGTGAGCTGAACGATCGAAGGCCCCGTCGGGACACCGGCGGGGCCTTCGTCGTCCCCGACCCGCGGTCACCCGCACGGGGGGCCGCCCGTTCGCGACGAGCGGCCTTCCCCGCAGGAGCGGGGTGATTGACTCGATGGGTGCTCGTCGGGTCGAGCCTGTACCCGTTCCCCGTCCTGGTCGCGGCACGTGAGGAAATGCGCGGATGAGACTCGTGATCGTCGTGCTGGCCGCACTGCTCGTGGTGGTCGGCGTCGTCGTGGTGCCCGCGGGGCGGGCGGAGGCGGCAGAGGCGGTCGCACCCTCGTCCTGCGGCGTCGCGGAGCTGGCTCCCGTGCTCGCGGGCGACGACGTCCGGCCGCGCTCCGCCGCCGCGCTGGTCCCCATCGTGATGCTGCACGGCTGGCTGGGCACGGCGACGCACGACGCCGACCGCACAGGGGCCTTCTCCCATCTCGTCGACATGGTGTCGTCGGAGTCGGCGACCGCTCCGCTCGACGCTCCCGAGCCGTCCCTCCTCGGCCGGCTGCAGCAGATCGACGGCGCCGCGGTCTACACCTTCGACTACCGCCGGCTCGCCGCGCGCTGGGTCACCGACCCGGGGATCAGCGACGCGCTCGCCTCCTCGATCGCCTGCCTCGTCTCCGCGACCGGGCACCGCGCCGTCGTCGTCGCGCACTCGATGGGAGGGCTCGCCGCCCGCCAGGCGCTGAGCGGCTCGGTCGACGGGACCGCCGTCGCCTCGATGGTCTCGTCCGTCCTCACCTTCGGCACCCCGAACACGGGATCCGACGTCGCGGAGCGCCTCGGACGAATGGTCGACGACTCCGGCCAGGTCAGCCCCGCGGTGATCGCAGGACTGGACCCGCACAGCCGGCTGAGCGTCTCGGCGATGCTCGCCTCCTGCGGGGACGCCGTCTCGGAGGACGCCGAGCACGCGGGGGAGTGCACGGGAGTGCCGATGATCGACGCCCTCGCCTCGGCGGCGGGCAAGGGCCTGCGGACGGGATCGACCGAGCTCGGCTCCCTGCCGCCCTGGCCCGCCGGCGTGCACGTGACGGCACTGGTGGGTGACATCCAGGTGACCGCCGCGGTGGCGCTCGGCCTCGCCACCGCGCCGGTCGACCTCGGCGACATCATGGTCGCGACCGGATCGGCGACGGCCGGAGTCGACGACTACGTGGTCTCGACCTGCCGCTACACCTACCTCGCCGCGGCGGACGTGCCGTCCCTCGTCGCCGAGCTCTCGCCGTTCGCGCGGCTCGGCGATGCTCTGCGCTTCGCGAAGCTCGTGGTCGACGTCGACGCGAGCCCGTGCCACCACGCGCGGCTGACCCGGAACGTCGACCTCGTCGAGCACGCCACCGTCGTCGTGTCGGACGTCGTCGCGGGCGAGCTGTCCGCTCCGCACGCCTCTCGAGCGCAGACCGCGGCGAGGGCGCTCCCGGCGGCGGAGGAGTCCCGGAGGCGGTCCTCGTGACCGGTCGGCGGACACCGCCGAGGAGACACCATGTCGCGTCAGTTGACGGACGTCTGTCGGGAAGCATACGGTCGGACCGGCCCATGGGGAGGCCGCCTGGGGGACAGGCAGCGCGGCCCGCGCGGCACCCGAGCCGCATGCGCGGGCCGCGCCCGTCTCCGATCTCCTCTCACGTTCCGCGCTCCCTCCGGGTACGCTCGGCTGGACAGCAGATGTCGGAGGCTCCTCCGTGCATCCCGGCGCCGGAGGCCTGATGAGCGACGACCCCCTCGATGCGGAGGAGCCGGCGCGTCCTCCCCGCCTGACCCGCGAGCAGGTCCGCACCCGCCTGCTGGACGCCGCTCTCGCGGTCGTCCGCGCCGAGGGCCTGCGCGTCGGAGTCGCCCACCTGCCCCTCGAGGACGTCATCCGCTCGGCGGGTGTTCCGCGCAGCACCGTCTACCGGATCTGGCCCACTCGCCAGTCGTTCTACGACGAGCTGATCGCCGCGATCCCGGAGCGGGTCCTCGCCACCCGCCTCGACCAGCCGTCCCTGCGGGCCGGGAACTCCCACCTCCACCGCAGCCTCGACCCCGAGCCGACCCCGGCGCAGCGCCGCGAGGCCCTGATCGCCTCCGTCCGGGTCGCCGTCGACGCGAACGTCGACAACATCTTCTCGTCGCAGCACTGGCGCAACTTCATCGCTCTCGCCGGCGCGGTGGGCTCGCACGAGGAGCCGGCGCGGACCGCCATCGGATCCGCTCTGCGGTCCCGCCAGCTGCACTTCATCGACAACATGGCGAAGTACTACGAGCACACCCTCGCCGAGGCGGGGCTCCGGCTGCGCCCGGACCGCGGCGCCGCCGCTCTCGCCTCCGCCGTCTCGGCCCTGATCGAGGGTCTGTGCATCGCGCGGATCGCGGCACCGGAGCTGGTGACCGGCCCGCTCGACCCGGCCGATCCCGACGGACCGTCACTGGCGGTGGTGTCGGTGCTGCTGCTGATCGACGGGTTCACCGAACCGGACGAGTGATCCGGGTCGCGTGGTCCGCTCAGTCCTCCGCGACCGGCTCCAGCATCCCGTCGACGATCGAGCGGATCGTCCAGGCCGCCAGGGTCCACTCGACCGGCTCGCCGTCGAGGCCGGGGGCGGTCACCGGAGCGTCGAGGTCGTCGTCGAGGAGCCGGCCGCGGTGGGCGAGCCCGTCGATCACGATCGCGGTGAGGTGGGCGAGCTGGAGCGTCGTGAATCCCGGGCGCATCGTCCCGCCGAAGACCTGCAGCGTCTCCTCGTAGAAGTCGCGCATCCGGCGCGTGAGCATGCCCTCGATCCGCTTCGCCGTGGCGCGCACGGCGTCGCGTGCAGGCCCCTCCTCCATCGAGAAGGTGCAGGTGAGCAGCGCGTTGTACGACGACCAGTCGGCGGAGCGGCGGAGCGATTCGGCATTGGCCCGCGCGCCGATGCGGATGGTCTCCCAGGCGACCCGGCGGCGGCCGGCGGCCGTGGAGAGCAGATCGGTGGAGCGCTCGTAGACTTTGCGCATCTCCTGCTGGGCCTCGGGATCGGCGCCCTCCGCGTACCGGTCCCGCACGAAGACCTCGCCGACCAGGTCGGCCACGAACTCCTCGCGCGTGCTCCAGATCCGGTAGACGGAGCTGCGCGGCACGCCGGCCAGGCGGATGTACTCCTCCATGGGCAGGTGCGCGAAGCTCACCGTGAGGCCGTGGTTCGAGACGACGTCGCGCGCCGTGGCGATCATGCGGCTGCGGACCTGCTCCGCGGGGATCCTCCGGGCCCGCCGGGAGCCCTCTGCGCTGTCGTCCATGGAGAGGGACACTAGCCGGAGACGGTGCCGCGGGTGGTCCTCCACGCGCTCCGTGAGCCGATCCGGAGTGCTCTGGGGCGTCCTCCCACTGAGACGGAATGTCCCATCACGTGCACGACGACGTCGCGGACCGCTACGGTGCAGCCGGGGCGGACCCGAACCTGCCCCTGCTAGGGGACCCCCGTGACCGGATTCGATCGGTTCACGCTGGCCGTCGTCGACGGACCAGCGATCGAGCGTGCCGCGCTGCAGGCGCTGCTCGCGCAGCTGCTGCCGCAGTTCTCGCACGACGAGGAGGGCGTCGACCGCATCGCGGTCCTCGACCTGGACGGCGTGCCCGGCGAGGAGGTGGCCGACACCCTCGAGCGTGCGGCGGCCCGGACCGTCGGCCTCGTCGTGCTCTCCTCCTCCGACTCCCTGGAGCCGGTGCGGGCCGTGCTGCGACGGGAGAGGGCGGCGTACGTCTGGAAGGGCGACGACCCCAGCGAGCTCGCGGCGGCGGTCGTCTCGGTCGCCTCTGGTCGCACCTGGATCTCGGACACCGCCCGCCACCGGCTCGTGCACGGGCGCGAGGAGCGCCGCCCGGTGCTGAGCCCGCAGGAGAGCCGTGTGATGCGCGCCTACGGAGCGGGTGCCGCGGTCCGCACCGTCGCGGTCGACCTCAGCGTCGCCGAGCACACCGTCCGCACCTACATCAAGCGGATCCGCGCCAAGTACCTCGAGACCGGCGTCACTCTCGACTCACGGGTCGACTTCTACCGCCACCTCGGCGACCACGACGTCGCCATCCGCCGCGGCGGAGACCGGGTGCGGGCCGGCGCGCAGCAGGCGGCCGGCGACGTGGTCGGCGAGCGCCGAGCCTGAGGCGAGCAGGATCGCGTTCCCGCCGGTGCGCCCCTCGACGAAGGCCGTCGATCCGACCGCTGCGGTGACCGGGAGCAGCTCCCGGACGACCCCGCGCAGGCGGTCCAGCCTCCGGTGGTCGGCGTCGTCGGCGACGTTGACCGCGAGGAGCCCGTCGGCGCCGACCCGGGCGGCGAGCGGAGCGAGGACGGACGCGCGGTAGAACGGCTCCGGGATCTCGTCCCCGTCGTAGACGTCGAGCACGACGAGGTCGGCGCTCCAGGGCGGCAGGGGCCCTGCGGCGTCGGCCGTGAGGAGTCGGACGCGCGCGCCGCGGGGGAGCGGCGCGTGCTCGAGCACGAACTCCACGAGTCCTACCGCGCTCTCCACCGCGAGCTGCTCGGAGCCCGGCCGGGTCGCGGCGACGTACCGGGCCAGGGCCAGGGCTCCGGCTCCGAGGTGCAGCACGCGCAGCGGCTCGCCGGGAGGGGCGGCGGCGTCGACCACCGCGCCGAGGCGCGCGAGGTACTCGAGGTGCAGAGCCCGGGGATCGCCCGGATCGATCAGCGACTGCTCCGCGCCGTCGACCGTGAGCAGCAGCGCCTCCGGCCGCAGCGGATCGGGTTCCAGCGCCGCCGTGCGGCCGTCCGGCAGCACGAGGGACGGAGGCATCCCGTCACGCTAGCGCTCCTCGCGCGACCCTCTCCTCCGCCGCTACGGTGACAGGCATGGCCGCCCTGATCCTGCTCGACGTCGACGGCGTCCTGAACCCCTCCGTCCGCAGCGATCGCGCCTCGGGCTCGCACCGCCTGGAGCTCGAGCCGGAGCGGGCGGCGCTCGTCGCCCGCCTGGCCGCGGTCGGCACGATCGTGTGGGCCACGACCTGGCCGCCGCGCTTGACGCGGGTCCTCGCCCAGGACCTCGGGCTGCCGGCGGGCACGGAGGCGATCGTCTTCGACGGCGGCCTCCCGCGCGACCCGCGGTTCTCGGGCCGGACGGGCAAGCTCCAGCCCATCGCGGTGTGGTTGGAGGCGGCCGCCGAGCGCGGCGCGATCGACGCCGTGGTGTGGATCGACGACAACCTCCACGAGGACGCCTACGACTGGGCCCGCGAGCAGAGCACCCCCTTCCACCTGGTGCGTCCGGAGTCGGCGACGGGCCTCACGAGCGACGAGGTCGCCGGTACCGAGCACTTCCTGGCCGGACTCCCGGCGTCACACGGCGACATCCGGGAATAGGGCCGCCCCCTCCACTGGTTATCGTCACTCCGGGCGGTTCCGCCGAGCAGCGGTCCGCCCCGGGACGACCCGTCCCCTCGTCGATCCCCGCGCCGCATCCGGCGCAGCGGGACCGCCACGACTCCGTGATGCACCGAAGGACAACACCGTGACCCTCTCCGCCCGCACCTCCCTGCGCGTCCTGCTCGGCACGACCGCCGCCGCCGCCGCCCTGGTCCTCGCCGGCTGCGCGCCCGCCTCGACCGACGACGTGGTCTCCGGCTCGAGCGGCGAGGGAACCGCCTCCGCCAGCTCCGGTCTGACCCTGGCCGAGGTCGAGGACTCGGGGAAGCTCACCATCGGCACCGAGGGCACCTACCCGCCCTTCTCCTTCCACGCCGACGGCGGGACCGGAGCTCTCACCGGCTACGACGTCGACGTGATCACCGCCGTGGCCGAGAAGCTGGGCGTCGAGCCCGACTTCCAGGAGACGCAGTGGGACGCGATGTTCGCGGGCCTGGACGGAGCGCGCTTCGACGTGATCGCGAATCAGGTCTCGATCAACGACGAGCGCGAGGCGAAGTACGACTTCTCGGAGCCGTACTCGGTCAGCCCCGGCGTCGTGATCGTCCCCTCGAGCGACACCTCGATCACCGACCTCGCCGGCCTCTCCGGCAAGACCACCGCGCAGTCGCTCTCGAGCAACTGGTACACCGTCGCGCAGGAGAACGGCGCCGAGGTCGAGGGCGTCGAGGGCTGGGCGCAGGCCATCGCCCTCGTCGAGCAGGGCCGCGTCGACGCGACCGTGAACGACCGCCTCACCTGGCTCGACTGGTCCACGACCTACCCCGACCAGGCCGCGGGGCTCAAGGTCGCCGTCACCACCGACGACACCTCCGAGAGCGCCTTCACCTTCCCGAAGGGCTCGGACGGCCTCGTCGAGGCCGTCGACTCCGCCCTCGACGAGCTGCGCGAGGACGGCACCCTCGCCTCCATCTCCGAGCGCTACTTCGGAGCCGACGTCTCCCAGTAGCCCCACCCCGAGGCGGCTCCTCCCCTTCCGGGAGGGGCCGTCTCGTGCGTGAGCGGTCCCGTCGCGGGGGAGCGGCGGAGCGGCTCAGGCAGCGGGTCCGCCCGCAAGGGCGCCCGCCCCGGCGCGAAGCGTGCCAGCATTCCCCAGGAGGCGGACACGATCCGCCCCCGACGCCACCACCCGATCGAGCCGATCGCGGATCCTCCCGCGAAGGCGGGAGAACACAATGGACCTCGTCCTCCGGTCGTTCTGGCCGATCCTCTCCGGGGGCATCGTCGGGACGATCCCGCTCGCGCTGGCGAGCTTCGCCATCGGGCTCGTGCTCGCGCTGGCGGTCGCCCTGATGCGGCTCTCGCGGGTGCGGATCCTCTCCTGGATCGCGCGTGCCTACATCTCCGTCATCCGGGGCACGCCGCTCCTGGTGCAGCTGTTCGTGATCTTCTACGGGCTGCCGAGCCTCGGACTGAAGATCGATCCCTGGCCCAGCGCCACCATCGCGTTCGCCCTCAACGTGGGCGGCTACGCGGCGGAGGTGATCCGCGCGGCGATCCTCAGCGTCCCGAAGGGGCAGTGGGAGGCGGCGCACACGATCGGCATGAGCCGCTCGCTCTCGCTGCGGCGCATCATCCTCCCGCAGGCCGCGCGCGTCTCCGTCCCGCCGCTGTCGAACACCTTCATCTCGCTGGTGAAGGACACCTCGCTGGCCTCCCTCATCCTGGTGACCGAGCTCTTCCGGCAGGCGCAGAAGATCGCCACCGCGTCGAGCGAGTTCATGCTCCTCTACCTCGAGGCCGCTCTGATCTACTGGCTCATCTGCCTGGTGCTCTCCAGCGGCCAGGGCCTGCTCGAGAAGCGATTGGACCGCTATGTCGCCCGCTGACACTCCGACCGACGCCCGGCCCGTGCTCACGGCCCGCGGCCTCCGCAAGTCGTTCGGCGGGGTGGAGGTGCTGCGCGGCATCGACCTGGAGGTCCATCGCGGCGAGGTCGTCGCCCTGATCGGGCCGTCCGGCTCGGGCAAGACCACCGTCCTGCGCTCGCTGAACAGCCTCGAGGTGCCGGACGGCGGGGTGGTCGAGCTCGCCGACGGCAGCGTCCTCGACTTCGACCGCGGCGTCGGACGGAAGGCGCTGACCGGGCTGCGCGACCACTCCGCGATGGTCTTCCAGCACTTCAACCTCTTCCCGCACCTGACCGTCCTCCAGAACGTGACGGAGGGGCCGCTGCGAGTGCAGCGCCGTCCCGCGTCCGAGGTGGTCCCGGAGGCGGAGCGCCTGCTCGAGCGCGTCGGCCTCGGCGGCCGGGGGAGCGCCTACCCCTTCGAGCTCTCCGGCGGTCAGCAGCAGCGCGTGGGCATCGTCCGGGCGCTCGCGCTGCGGCCCGATCTGCTCCTCTTCGACGAGCCCACCTCGGCGCTGGACCCGGAGCTGGTCGGCGACGTGCTCTCGCTGATGCGGGAGCTGGCGGGGGAGGGCTGGACCATGCTCGTCGTGACGCACGAGCTCGAGTTCGCCCGGCAGGTGGCCTCGGAGGTCGTCTTCATGGCCGACGGCGTGGTCGTCGAGCGGGGCGCCCCTGCGCAGATCCTCCGTGAGCCGCGAGAGACTCGCACCCGGCAGTTCCTGCACCGCCTCCTCCACCCGCTCGAGTAGACGGTCGGCGCTGTCCCCCGTCGACGGGGAGCCGCGCGGCGCACCGGGCGCGGCGGAAGGCGTGCCTATGCTGTCCGGGTGACCTGGAGCAGCGACGCCGAGACCACGCGGATCCCCTCCGCGACCGAGACGTCCGGCGGAACCGGACCCCAGCCGACCCGGGAGTACGTCTGGCCCGAACCCGTGACGGGCCGGCAGCCGACCGTCGAGCCCGTCGCCCCGGCCGTCGCGGCGTCAGCCCCCAGCGCCCTCGGGCCGGTCGAGGCCGAGCCCGAGCCGGTCCGGCGCTCCGGCAACCGCCTCGCGGGCCTCGCGCTCGCCCTCCTGACGACCGCGGTCTTCGCCGTCCTGTACCTCGTCGCCCTGACGGCGATCCGCCTGCTGGTCGACCGCGTCGGCGGCGACCCGGTCGCCCTCGCGCTCGACGCTGCGCCGACCGCGCTCTTCCTCGCCCCGGTGGCCGCGTTCCTCGTCGGCCTGGCGCTGATCGTGCTGGTCGTGAACCGCGCGGGCTGGTGGGCCTACGTCCTCGGCGGCTTCCTCGTCGCCCTCCTCACGGCCGCGGCCGCGCTGGTCGGCGGCTGGAGCGCCGTCGGACCGCTCGCCCTGCCGATCGACCGCTCCCTCGCGCTCGACTACGTCCGCGATCCCGCCGTCCTCGCGGCGGTCCTCGCCGCCGGCGTCCTCGGCCGGGAGGCGAGCGTCTGGGGCGGCGCCGCGATCGCGGCCCGCGCCCGGGGCGTCAAGCGCCGCAACGCCGAGCGCGAAGCGGCCGCGCAGTCGTGACTCCGGAGGGGCAGGGGCAGGGCCGCGGAGCCGGTCTGGGCTACGGCCTCGCGCTGGCCGGCTTCGCCGCGTTCCTCTACCTCGCCCTGGTCGTGTGCGCGTTCGGGGTCCTCAGCCTCCTGCTGGACCAGGACGTCGTGCCCGAGCGCGACGCCGGTCCGCTGCTGGGGCCGGTGTCGGTGGCGGTCTGCGTCGTCGCCGTGCTGGTCGCGATGGTGACCCTCGCCGCCCGTCCCGCCGTCCACCGCGTCCTCGGCCCGACGCTGCTGACCGGGGTCGTCGTCTACCTGCTCTTCCTCGTCACGGGCGGAGCGCTCTACGGGCTCGGCCGCCAGGAGCCGGGGGAGATCCTCGGCTGGATCCTCGACCACGCCCCCACTGTCTTCGCGATCGCGACCGGCGTGCTCGCGGCGGCCGTCCAGCTCGTGTTCCTCCTGCTCCTGGCCCGTCGCGACGCCGGCGGCCGCAGCCCTCACTGGGGCTGGGAGGGCGACGAGCGGGAGTGAGGGCGGAGTCCCGGCGCGGCTCGTCGCGGCGCTGCGGCATCTCCCAGGGCGAACGCCGCTCGGTTGACCGGCCCCGTCACTCCCCGTAATGTTCTTCGGGTGTGCGCTTTGCCGTGCGCTCGTGTCGTGCCTCCGGGTCGATGCGGTCGCCGCACTTCGCTCCACCGGGTCCGCGAGGATCCGCGGGTTCGTCCGATCGGGCGGCCCCCACGGCATACCCCTCACCCTCCCGGTCCCGCTCGCGGGGCCGCGGGGTGCGTCGGGTCCAGATGAACTCGGCCGTTCCCGGAGACGGGAGGGCCGAATGTCGACCATCGATCCGCTGTCACCGTGCAGCATTCAAGGAGCAAAACCAGTGCCAACGATTCAGCAGTTGGTCCGCAAGGGACGCACGCCGAAGGTCACCAAGACCAAGGCGCCCGCCCTGAAGGCCAACCCCCAGCAGCGCGGCGTCTGCACGCGCGTCTACACGACCACGCCCAAGAAGCCGAACTCGGCCCTCCGCAAGGTGGCCCGCGTGAAGCTCTCCAACGGCACCGAGGTCACCGCCTACATCCCCGGCGAGGGCCACAACCTGCAGGAGCACTCGATGGTGCTCGTGCGCGGCGGTCGCGTCAAGGACCTCCCCGGTGTCCGCTACAAGATCGTTCGCGGCGCCCTGGACACCCAGGCCGTCAAGAACCGCAAGCAGGCTCGCAGCCGGTACGGCGCGAAGATGGAGAAGAAGTAATGCCTCGTAAGGGCCCCGCTCCCAAGCGCCCCGTCGTCGCAGACCCCGTCTACGGCGCCCCCATCGTCAGCCAGCTCGTCAACAAGATCCTCCTGGACGGCAAGAAGGGCCTCGCCGAGCGCATCGTCTACGGTGCCCTCGAGGGCGTCGCCGGCAAGAACGGCCAGGACGCGGTCGTCACCCTCAAGAAGGCGCTCGACAACGTCCGCCCGACCCTCGAGGTCCGCAGCCGCCGCGTCGGCGGCTCGACCTACCAGGTCCCGGTCGAGGTCAAGCCCCACCGCGCCAACACCCTCGCGCTCCGCTGGCTCACCAGCTACGCGAAGGCCCGTCGCGAGAAGACGATGACCGAGCGTCTCATGAACGAGATCCTCGACGCGTCGAACGGTCTGGGCGCCGCTGTCAAGCGTCGCGAGGACACCCACAAGATGGCCGAGTCGAACAAGGCCTTCGCGCACTACCGCTGGTAGCGCACCCCGCGGCCGCCTCCGGGCGACCGCGACCACCGGGCCCGCGGCGTCACCGCTGCGGGCCCGGTCCCGGCGGCGGATCGCCCGATCCCCGCGACCGGGCGACCGCCACCACCAGAATCCCAGCCATTCGGCCATGAACCCGGTGCGCTGGCTCCATCACCTATCGGAGGAACTCCGTGGCACAAGATGTGCTCACCGACCTGAACAAGGTCCGCAACATCGGCATCATGGCCCACATCGATGCCGGCAAGACCACCACCACCGAGCGCATCCTGTTCTACACGGGTATCACGCACAAGATCGGCGAGGTCCACGACGGCGCCGCGACGATGGACTGGATGGCGCAGGAGCAGGAGCGCGGCATCACGATCACGTCCGCCGCGACGACCTGCTTCTGGAACAAGAACCAGATCAACATCATCGACACCCCCGGTCACGTCGACTTCACGGTCGAGGTCGAGCGCTCGCTCCGCGTCCTCGACGGCGCCGTCGCCGTCTTCGACGGCAAGGAGGGCGTCGAGCCCCAGTCCGAGACCGTCTGGCGTCAGGCCGACAAGTACGACGTCCCGCGCATCTGCTTCGTCAACAAGATGGACAAGCTCGGCGCCGACTTCTACTACACGGTCGACACGATCATCAAGCGCCTCGGCGCGAAGCCGCTGGTCATCCAGCTGCCCATCGGCGCGGAGTCCTCCTTCGAGGGCGTCGTCGACCTGGTCGAGATGCGCGCGCTCACGTGGCGCGGCGACTCGAAGGGCGACGTCGCGCTCGGCGCGAAGTACGAGATCGAGGAGGTCCCGGCCGACCTCGCCGACAAGGCGGCGGAGTACCGCGAGAAGCTCCTCGAGACCGTCGCGGAGACCTCCGACGAGCTGCTCGAGAAGTACTTCGGCGGCGAGGAGCTCACCGTCGCGGAGATCAAGGGCGCCATCCGCAAGATGACCGTCAACTCCGAGATCTACCCGGTGCTCTGCGGCTCGGCGTTCAAGAACCGCGGCGTCCAGCCGATGCTCGACGCTGTCGTGGACTACCTCCCCTCCCCGCTCGACGTCCCCGCCATCGAGGCGCACGACGTCCGCGACGAGGAGAAGGTCATCATGCGCCACGCGGACTCGACCGAGCCCTTCTCGGCGCTCGCGTTCAAGGTCGCCGTGCACCCGTTCTTCGGCCGCCTGACCTACGTCCGCGTCTACTCGGGCAAGCTCGACTCCGGCGCCCAGGTCATCAACTCGACCAAGGGCAAGAAGGAGCGCATCGGCAAGATCTTCCAGATGCACTCCAACAAGGAGAACCCGGTCGACTCGGTCACCGCCGGCCACATCTACGCCGTCATCGGCCTCAAGGACACCACCACCGGTGACACCCTGAGCGACCCGGCCGCGCAGGTCGTGCTCGAGTCGATGACCTTCCCGGAGCCCGTCATCGAGGTCGCCATCGAGCCCAAGACGAAGGCGGACCAGGAGAAGCTCGGCACCGCGATCCAGAAGCTCGCGGAGGAGGACCCCACCTTCCGCACCGAGCAGAACCAGGAGACCGGTCAGACGGTCATCAAGGGAATGGGCGAGCTGCACCTCGACATCCTGGTCGACCGCATGAAGCGCGAGTTCAACGTCGAGGCCAACGTGGGCAAGCCCCAGGTCGCGTACCGCGAGACGATCCGCCGCACGGTCGAGAAGTACGACTACACCCACAAGAAGCAGACGGGTGGCTCCGGCCAGTTCGCGAAGGTCCAGATCACCATCGAGCCGATGGAGGTCGAGGCCGACAAGACCTACGAGTTCGTCAACGGCGTCACCGGTGGCCGCGTCCCGCGCGAGTACATCCCCTCCGTCGACGCGGGCATCCGCGACGCCATGCAGGTCGGCGTGCTCGCCGGCTACCCCATGGTCGGCGTGAAGGCGACCCTGGTCGACGGAGCGGCGCACGACGTCGACTCCTCCGAGATGGCGTTCAAGATCGCCGGCTCGATCGCGTTCAAGGAGGCCTCGCGCAAGGCGCAGCCGGTCCTCCTCGAGCCGCTCATGGCCGTCGAGGTCCGTACTCCCGAGGAGTACATGGGCGACGTCATCGGCGACATCAACTCGCGTCGCGGGATGATCCAGTCGATGGAGGACGCCACCGGCATCAAGGTCATCCGGGCCAACGTCCCGCTGTCCGAGATGTTCGGCTACATCGGAGACCTGCGCTCGAAGACCTCGGGCCGCGCCGTCTACTCGATGACGTTCGAGACCTACGCCGAGGTCCCCAAGGCCGTGGCCGAGGAGATCGTCCAGAAGAACAAGGGCGAGTAGCTCCGCCCCTGGGCCGTCGCCGTTCCCCGGAACGGCGGCGGCCTGGTAGTGTCGTGCGGGTTTGCTGCCGAGTGCAGCGCGCCCCCTGTCGCAGCGGGACGGCCGCACGACCACTGCCGGTAACATACGTACACAAAACCCCCGCAAGTCCTCCTGTCCTCGTGCCGCCCCGTGCGGCCGCCCGGATGCGGATGCTTGCACCTAAGTCCTGAGGAGGACCCACAGTGGCTAAGGCCAAGTTCGAGCGGACCAAGCCGCACGTCAACATCGGAACCATCGGTCACGTCGACCACGGAAAGACCACGCTCACCGCGGCGATCTCGAAGGTTCTGGCGGACAAGTTCCCGTCCGCGACCAACGTCCAGCGTGACTTCGCGTCGATCGACTCCGCTCCCGAGGAGCGCCAGCGCGGCATCACGATCAACATCTCGCACGTCGAGTACGAGACGCCGAAGCGCCACTACGCGCACGTCGACGCCCCGGGTCACGCCGACTACATCAAGAACATGATCACCGGCGCGGCCCAGATGGACGGCGCGATCCTCGTGGTCGCCGCCACCGACGGCCCGATGGCTCAGACCCGTGAGCACGTCCTCCTCGCCAAGCAGGTCGGCGTCCCCTACCTCCTCGTCGCGCTGAACAAGGCTGACATGGTGGACGACGAGGAGATCCTGGAGCTCGTCGAGCTCGAGGTCCGCGAGCTCCTCTCGTCGCAGGGCTTCCCCGGCGACGACGCCCCCGTCGTGCGCGTCTCCGGCCTCAAGGCCCTCGAGGGCGACGACACCTGGACCCAGTCGATCCTCGACCTGATGGACGCGGTCGACGAGTCCATCCCGGACCCGGTGCGCGACAAGGACAAGCCGTTCCTCATGCCGATCGAGGACGTCTTCACGATCACCGGTCGTGGAACCGTCGTCACCGGCCGTGCGGAGCGTGGAACCCTCGCTCTGAACTCCGAGGTCGAGATCGTCGGCATCCGCCCGACGCAGAAGACCACGGTCACCGGAATCGAGATGTTCCACAAGCAGCTCGACGAGGCCTGGGCCGGCGAGAACTGCGGTCTGCTCCTCCGCGGCACCAAGCGCGAGGACGTCGAGCGCGGCCAGGTCGTCGTCAAGCCGGGTTCGGTCACGCCGCACACGGACTTCGAGGGCACCGCGTACATCCTGTCCAAGGATGAGGGTGGGCGTCACAACCCGTTCTACGCGAACTACCGTCCGCAGTTCTACTTCCGCACCACCGACGTCACCGGCGTCATCACGCTGCCCGAGGGCACCGAGATGGTCATGCCCGGCGACACCACCGACATGACGGTCGCGCTGATCCAGCCGATCGCCATGGAGGAGGGCCTCGGCTTCGCCATCCGTGAGGGTGGACGCACCGTGGGTGCCGGTACGGTCACCAAGATCATCAAGTAGGTCCGTCCTACTGATCTCTCGAGAGGGGTCGTCCGCTTCGGCGGGCGGCCCCTCTCGTCGTTCCCGGGGACGCCCGGCTAGCGTGGCGGCATGCCCTTCGTGAAGAGCGACCCCCGTGCCCTCCCGCAGTTCTTCGAGTGGGAGGCGGCCGGCCTGGACTGGCTGCGCGAGGCGGACGGCGGTGCGCGCTGTGTCGGGGTGGAGAGGGTGTCGCCCGGGCGCATCGAGCTGGAGGAGATCCGCTCCGCGCGACCCTCCGCCGAGTCGGCTCGGGCCTTCGGCGCCGCGCTCGCCCGGACGCACGACGCCGGAGCCGCGGCCTTCGGAGCGCCGCCCCCGGGATGGACCGGCCCCGCCTACATCGGCCGCCGCGAGATGCCGTGCCGCCCGGACGACTCGTGGGGGCGCTTCTACGCGGAGCAGCGGGTGCGGCCGTTCCTCGGCCCCGCCGTGGAGGCGGGCAACCTCACGGCAGCCGAGTCGCGGCTCGTCGAGCAGGCTCTGGACCGGGTGGCGGCCGGAGCCTTCGACGACGGTGCGGGGCCCGCCAGGATCCACGGGGATCTCTGGACCGGCAACGTGCTCTGGTCGGCGGACGGCGCCGTCCTGATCGACCCCGCCGCTCACGGGGGCCACCGCGAGACCGATCTCGCGATGCTGGCCCTCTTCGGTGCTCCGCACCTCGACGCCGTCCTCGAGGGCTACCGCGAGCAGCATCCGCTGGGGGCCGGCTACGAGGAGCGGGTGCCGCTCCACCAGCTGCACCCGCTCGCCGTCCACGCCGCCGGTCACGGTCCCTCCTACGGCCGCGCCCTGGCAGACGCGGCGGAGCAGGTGATCGCACTGGCCGGCTGACCGGCGCGCCCGCACCGTTCCCCCAGCCGGGAGCGCCACACTGAGGCACGCGCCGCCCTGTGCGCGTTTACAAGGAGGCATCATCGTGGATCTCGGGAAGCTCGGACGCCAGGCCGGCGAACTGCTCAACAGCCGGAAGGCCCAGGACGCGCTGCGGAGCGAGAAGGCCGAGCAGGTCTCCGACCAGACCCTCGAGAAGGCGGGCGAGATCGCCAGCCGCCTCACCAACGGCAAGTACGACGACCGCATCGAGGACCTGAAGCGCCAGGCCGACAAGCGGATCGGCAACGAGTAGCGGCTGCCGTCCGACTGCTCCTCCCCACCGTCAAGCGGGTGCGGGCCTCCGATCCGCCGTCCTATCGTCGGATCGATGGCTGACACTCGCGCGCAACGACTCCGCAGGACCGATTCGAGCGGGCGCGGCTACACCCGGGTGCGCGCGGGCTCCGGCTTCAGCTACCGCGACCCGAAGGGCGCGACCGTCGCCGACAAGGAGCTGCGCGCGCGGTTCGATCATCTCGGCATCCCGCCGGCCTGGACGGACGTCTGGATCGCCCCGTACCCCAACGGGCACATCCAGGCCACCGGCGTCGACTCGGCCGGCCGCCGCCAGTACATCTACCATCCGACCTGGCGCGAGCAGAAGGACCGGATCAAGTTCGACCGGGCGCTGCGGCTCGCGGAGGCCCTGCCCGGGGCGCGCCGGGCCGTGACCATCGCCCTCCGCTCGGACGGACCCAGCCGCGAGCGCGCGCTGGCCACCGCCTTCCGGATGCTCGACACCGGGTCGCTCCGCGTCGGCAGCGAGAGGTACGCGAAGGAGCACGGCAGCATCGGCCTCTCGACGCTCCTGTGCGCGCACGCCACGACCCACGGGGACCGGGTCGCCCTCGCCTTCCCCGGGAAGAGCCACCAGGCGTGGACGAGCGAGATCCTCGACCACGACCTC
Source organism: Rathayibacter sp. AY1D9 (assembly GCF_002932395.1). Classification (NCBI taxonomy): domain Bacteria; kingdom Bacillati; phylum Actinomycetota; class Actinomycetes; order Micrococcales; family Microbacteriaceae; genus Rathayibacter; species Rathayibacter sp. AY1D9. The sequence goes on along the minus strand of NZ_PSVQ01000015.1, from coordinate 16,699 downwards.
TCGCGCGTCGTCCGTGCACTCAAGCGTCGCGGGCCGAACGCCCGCCTGCTCGCCTGGAAGGACGGGCGGGAGTGGCGGCCGATCTCGGCACCCGAGATCAACGACTACGTGCGCGAGCGCGCCGGCGACGACTTCACGGCGAAGGACTTCCGCACTCTGCACGGCACGGTGGCGGCCGCGCTGAGCCTGGCGAAGTCGGGTCCGCAGGCCACGCAGCGCGCTCGGAACTCCGCGATCGCCCAGGCGATGCGCGACGCCTCCGACGTGCTCGGTAACACGCCGACGGTCGCCCGCGCCAGCTACGTCGACCCGCGGCTTCTGGACCACTTCCGCGCCGGCGAGACCATCGACGCGTCGCGCCCCGCGTCGGCCGAGACCGCCGTCCGGGCGCTGCTCTTCGAGTAGCGGGGGAGGCCCTCCGGCCCGCGCTGCTGCTCGGAGCGACCGGCTCCCAGGGGCCGTCACGACGTGCTCGCGAAGGAGCCCTCCGGCGCGACACGCCCGGGTTGCAGGGGTGGGGCATCTGTGGGAGACTCTTCTAGTTCAAATTTCTTCTCGGGCGGCGTGCTGCTCGGAGGGGAACACTGCCAGGCAGTGCCGAGACGGCATCGCGGAGGCTCGACCCGAGAGGGCGGCCGCGCGGATGCGACGTCGAGGCGGCGGGTAGCAGAACGACAACAACCGACATCTCAACGGGTTCTCCGTGCGTCGTGCGTTCTGCACGCCGATTGGAGCGCCCCGAGGGTGCGGTGCTTTTGACAGAAGAACACTGGTTGCACTTTTCCGGGTCACCGGAGTTCCTTCGCGAGCGCGTCCAATGCGAGACGAGTCCGGCTCCGGCCGGGGGAGTCGCGTACGACGCAATAACAAGAGAGTGAGAGATCACACATGGCGGGACAGAAGATCCGCATCCGACTGAAGTCGTACGACCACGAGGTCATCGACACGTCGGCGCGCAAGATCGTCGACACGGTCACCCGTGCCGGTGCAACGGTGGTCGGCCCCGTGCCGCTGCCGACCGAGAAGAACGTGGTCTGCGTGATCCGTTCTCCCCACAAGTACAAGGACAGCCGCGAGCACTTCGAGATGCGCACCCACAAGCGCCTCATCGACATCATCGACCCGACGCCCAAGGCCGTCGACTCGCTCATGCGCCTCGACCTGCCGGCCGACGTCAACATCGAGATCAAGCTCTAAGGAGGAGTGCCACCATGTCTGTCACTGTTTCCCCCACGCTGAAGACCAGCAAGGGCCTCCTCGGCACCAAGCTCGGAATGACCCAGGTCTGGGACGAGAACAACAAGCTCGTGCCGGTCACCGTCATCGAGATCAGCCCCAACGTCGTGACCCAGGTCCGCACGGAGGAGAAGGACGGCTACACCGCCGTCCAGCTCGCCGCCGGTGCGATCGACCCGCGCAAGGTGAACAAGCCCGCCGCCGGTCACTTCGACGCCGCGGGCGTCACCCCCCGCCGCCACCTCACCGAGGTCCGCACCTCCGACGCCGCCGACTACTCGGCAGGCCAGGAGCTGACCGTGGACGCCGTCTTCGAGGCCGGCACCAAGGTCGACGTCGTCGGCACCAGCAAGGGCAAGGGCTTCGCCGGCGTCATGAAGCGTCACAACTTCAAGGGCGTCTCGGCTTCGCACGGTTCGCACCGCAACCACCGCAAGCCCGGCTCCATCGGCGCCTCCTCGACCCCCAGCCGTGTCTTCAAGGGCATGCGCATGGCCGGTCGCATGGGTGGCGAGCGCGTCACCGTGCTCAACCTCAAGGTGCACTCCGTCGACGCCGAGAAGGGCCTGCTGCTCGTCAAGGGCGCCGTCCCCGGTGCCCGCGGTCGCCTCGTGTTCGTTCGCAACGCCGTGAAGGGAGCGTAGTTCCATGGCTACCTCTGTCGACATCATCGACGTCAAGGGCCAGAAGGCGGGCTCGGTCGAGCTCCCCGCCGCGCTCTTCGACGTCCAGACCAACATCCCCCTCATCCACCAGGTCGTCGTGGCCCAGCTCGCCGCGGCGCGCCAGGGAACCCACAAGACGAAGAACCGCGGTGAGGTCTCCGGAGCCGGTCGCAAGCCGTTCAAGCAGAAGGGAACCGGTCGCGCTCGTCAGGGCTCGATCCGCGCCCCGCACATGACCGGCGGTGGCGTGGTCCACGGACCGACCCCCCGCAGCTACGCGCAGCGCACCCCCAAGAAGATGATCGCCGCGGCTCTGCTCGGTGCTCTCTCGGACCGCGCCCGCGGTGCCCGCATCCACGTGGTCGAGTCCCTCGCCCTCGGCGACACCCCCCGGACCAAGGACGTCCTCGTCCTGCTCGACGCCCTCTCGGTATCGCGCAACGTCCTCGTGGTGCTCGAGCGTGACGACTACATCGCCGAGCTCTCGCTCCGCAACGTGCCGTTCGTGCACATCCTGCCGGCCGACCAGCTCAACGCGTACGACGTGCTCGTCTCCGACGACATCGTGTTCTCGAAGGGCGCGCTCGACGCGTTCATCGCGGCCAAGTCGGGCGTCGAGTCCAACAAGGAAGAGGTGAACGCATGAGCCAGTCCGCCGCGTTCAACAAGGACCCCCGCGACGTCATCATCTCCCCGGTGGTCTCGGAGAAGTCCTACGGCCTGATCGACGAGGGCAAGTACACCTTCGTGGTCGACCCGCGTTCGAACAAGACCGAGATCAAGCTCGCCATCGAGAAGATCTTCGGCGTCGAGGTCGCGTCGATCAACACGCTGAACCGCCAGGGCAAGACCCGCCGCACGAAGTTCGGCACCGGCAAGCGCAAGGACACCAAGCGCGCGATCGTCACGCTGAAGTCCGGCTCCATCGACATCTTCACGAGCGTCGGCTGAGCCGAAGAAGCGTAGAGGAAACAGACAATGGCTATTCGTAAGTACAAGCCCACGACCCCCGGTCGCCGCGGCTCCAGCGTTGCCGACTTCGCCGAGATCACCCGCTCGACGCCTGAGAAGTCGCTCCTGCGCCCGCTGTCCAAGACCGGTGGCCGCAACAACTCCGGCCGCATCACGACGCGTCACATCGGTGGTGGCCACAAGCGCCAGTACCGTCTGATCGACTTCCGTCGCAACGACAAGGACGGCGTCAACGCCAAGGTCGCTCACATCGAGTACGACCCCAACCGCACGGCGCGCATCGCGCTGCTCCACTTCGTGGACGGCACCAAGCGCTACATCCTGGCCCCGAACAAGCTCTCGCAGGGCGACGTCGTGGAGTCGGGCGCCGGCGCCGACATCAAGCCCGGCAACAACCTGCCGCTGCGCAACATCCCGACCGGTACGGTCATCCACGCCATCGAGATCAAGCCGGGAGGCGGCGCCAAGCTCGCCCGCTCGGCCGGCACCTCGGTCCGCCTCGTCGCCAAGGACGGCCCCTACGCGCAGCTCCGCCTGCCGTCGGGCGAGATCCGCAACGTCGATGCGCGCTGCCGCGCCACGATCGGCGAGGTCGGCAACGCCGAGCAGTCGAACATCAACTGGGGCAAGGCCGGCCGCATGCGCTGGAAGGGCGTCCGCCCGACCGTCCGCGGTGTCGCGATGAACCCGGTCGACCACCCGCACGGTGGTGGAGAGGGCAAGACCTCCGGTGGACGCCACCCGGTCAGCCCGTGGGGTCAGTCCGAGGGACGCACCCGTCGCCCCAACAAGGAGAGCGACAAGCTCATCGTTCGCCGCCGCACCGCCGGTAAGAAGCGCAAGTAGGAGTTGTAGAAGATGCCTCGCAGTCTCAAGAAGGGCCCCTTCGTTGACGACCACCTGCTCCGCAAGGTGTTCACGGCCAACGAAGCCGGCAACAAGAACGTCATCAAGACCTGGTCGCGCCGTTCGATGATCATCCCGGCGATGCTGGGTCACACCATCGCGGTCCACGACGGTCGCAAGCACATCCCCGTGTTCGTGACCGAGACCATGGTCGGCCACAAGCTCGGCGAGTTCGCCCCCACTCGGACCTTCCGCGGTCACGAGAAGGACGACAAGAAGGGCCGTCGCCGCTGACGCGGCGACGAGAAGGAGGAGAGAAATGGTGGAGTCGATCGCACGCGTGCGACACATCCGCGTCACCCCCCAGAAGGCTCGCCGTGTCGTGAACCTGATCCGCGGGAAGCAGGCTCAGGAGGCACTGGCCATCCTGAAGTTCGCGCCGCAGGGTGCGTCCGAGCCCGTCTACAAGCTCGTCGCCTCGGCGATGGCCAACGCTCGCGTCAAGGCCGATGCCTCGAACGAGTACCTCGACGACCAGGACCTGATCGTGTCCCGCGCCTTCGTCGATGAGGGAACCACCCTCAAGCGATTCCAGCCCCGTGCTCAGGGTCGTGCCTTCCGCATCAACAAGCGCACCAGCCACATCACCGTCGTGCTGGCCACTCCTGAGGAGGGGACCAAGTAATGGGTCAGAAAGTAAACCCCTACGGTTTCCGTCTGGGAATCACCACCGACCACGTGTCGCGCTGGTTCTCCGACAGCACCAAGAAGGGCCAGCGGTACAGCGACTACCTCGCCGAGGACGTCAAGATCCGCCGACTCCTCGCCACGCAGCTCGACCGTGCGGGCGTCGCCCGCATCGAGATCGAGCGCACCCGTGACCGGGTCCGCGTCGACATCCACACCGCCCGCCCGGGCATCGTGATCGGCCGCCGCGGCGCCGAGGCCGAGCGCATCCGTGCCGACCTCGAGAAGCTCACGGGCAAGCAGATCCAGCTGAACATCCTCGAGGTCAAGAACCCCGAGGCCGAGGCTCAGCTGGTCGCCCAGGGCATCGCCGAGCAGCTCTCCGCCCGCGTGGCCTTCCGCCGCGCGATGCGCAAGGGCCTGCAGGGTGCTCAGCGCGCCGGCGCCAAGGGCGTCCGCATCCAGGTCTCCGGCCGCCTCGGCGGCGCCGAGATGAGCCGCTCGGAGTTCTACCGCGAGGGACGCGTGCCGCTGCACACCCTCCGCGCGAACATCGACTACGGCTTCTACGAGGCGAAGACCACCTTCGGCCGCATCGGCGTGAAGGTCTGGATCTACAAGGGCGACATCACCAACAAGGAGCTCGCCCGCGAGCAGGCGAACAGCAAGTCGTCGCGCCCGGAGCGCAGCGACCGTCCGCGCCGTGCACCCCGCCAGCAGAGCGAGGCGCCCGTCGCAGCAGGAGTTGAGGCATAACCATGTTGATTCCGCGTCGAGTCAAGCACCGCAAGCAGCACCACCCGGGCCGGTCCGGCCAGGCCACCGGTGGCACCAAGGTGTCGTTCGGTGAGTTCGGCATCCAGGCCCTCACCCCCGCCTACGTGACCAACCGTCAGATCGAGTCCGCTCGTATCGCGATGACGCGTCACATCAAGCGCGGCGGAAAGGTGTGGATCAACATCTACCCCGACCGTCCGCTCACCAAGAAGCCCGCCGAGACCCGCATGGGTTCCGGTAAGGGCTCGCCGGAGTGGTGGGTCGCGAACGTCAAGCCGGGTCGCGTCCTCTTCGAGGTCGCCGGCGTCGACGAGCAGCTCGCTCGTGAGGCCATGACCCGTGCCATCCACAAGCTGCCCCTCAAGGCACGCATCATCAAGCGCGAGGAGGGAGACGCGTAATGGCGATCGGATCCAAGGAGCTCGCCCCCGCCGAGCTCGACACCTACGAGGACGAGCGTCTCGTCACCGAGCTGAAGAAGGCCAAGGAGGAGCTGTTCAACCTCCGCTTCCAGTCGGCCACCGGTCAGCTGGACACCAACGGCCGCCTGCGTGCCGTCAAGCGCGACATCGCCCGCATCTACACGGTCATCCGTGAGCGCGAGCTGGGCATCCGCGCCACCCCCGCACCCGTCGAGGCCCCGGCCAAGGCGGAGAAGAAGCCCAAGACCAAGAAGGCCGCCAAGGCCGAGGTCGAGGCGACCGAGTCGAACGAGGAGGCCAAGTAATGGCAACCGTCAATGACAGCGCCGGCCACGAGTCGGCCGCCCACGACGTGAAGGAGGCGGGCGCTCGCGGATACCGCAAGACCCGTCGCGGCTACGTCACCAGCGACAAGATGGACAAGACCATCGTCGTCGAGGTCGAGGACCGGGTGAAGCACCCGCTGTACGGCAAGGTCATCCGCCGTACGTCCAAGGTCAAGGTCCACGACGAGCTGAACTCCGCCGGCATCGGCGACTCCGTCGTCATCAGCGAGACCCGTCCCCTCAGCGCCACCAAGCGCTGGCGCCTGGTCGAGATCCTCGAGAAGGCCAAGTAGGCCGCGGCCTACTTGAGTTAGCAGGAGAGACACATGCTTCAGCAAGAATCCCGAGTCAAGGTCGCCGACAACACCGGCGCCAAGATGCTCCTCACCATCCGCGTCCTCGGAGGCTCCGGCCGCCGCTACGCGGGCCTCGGTGACATCATCGTCGCCACCGTCAAGGACGCGATCCCCGGTGGCAACGTGAAGAAGGGCGACGTGGTCAAGGCCGTCATCGTCCGCACCATCAAGCAGACCCGTCGCGCCGACGGCTCGTACATCAAGTTCGACGAGAACGCCGCCGTCATCCTCAAGAACGACGGGGACCCCCGTGGCACCCGCATCTTCGGACCGGTCGGTCGCGAGCTCCGCGACAAGAAGTTCATGAAGATCGTCTCGCTGGCACCGGAGGTTATCTAGTCATGGCCAAGATCAAGAAGGGTGACCTCGTCCAGGTCATCTCGGGCGCTACCCAGGCCCGCGGTGGAGACCGCGGCAAGCAGGGCAAGGTCCTCGAGGTGCTGGTCGAGCGCAACCGCGTCGTCGTCGAGGGCGTGAACTTCGTCAAGAAGCACGTCCGCGTCGGCCAGACGCAGCGCGGCTCGAAGGAGGGCGGCATCGAGACCGTCGAGGCCTCGATCCACATCTCCAACGTCGCGCTCGTCGACCCGAAGACCAAGAAGCCGACCCGGGTCGGCCACCGCAACGTGGCCGTCACCAAGGACGGCGTGACCAAGACCGTTCGCGTGCGCTACGCGAAGGCGTCGGGTGAGGAACTGTAATGACTGACACCACCGCAGTGGCTGCGAAGGTTCAGCCGCGGCTCAAGGCCAAGTACCAGGCCGACATCATCCCCGCTCTCAAGGAGCAGTTCGGCTTCGGCAACGTCCACCAGGTCCCCGGCCTGGTCAAGGTCGTCGTCAACACCGGTGTCGGTGAGGCCGCCCGCGATGGCAAGATCATCGACGGTGCGGTCAAGGACCTCACCGCCATCACCGGTCAGAAGCCGCAGGTCACCAAGGCCCGCAAGTCCATCGCGCAGTTCAAGCTGCGCGAGGGCCAGGCCATCGGCGCTCACGTCACCCTCCGGGGCGACCGCGCCTGGGAGTTCCTGGACCGCCTGCTCTCGGTGGCGCTGCCCCGCATCCGCGACTTCCGCGGTCTGTCGGACCGCCAGTTCGACGGCAACGGCAACTACACCTTCGGCATCACGGAGCAGTCGATCTTCCACGAGATCGACCAGGACCGCATCGACCGCGTCCGCGGCTTCGACGTGACCGTCGTGACCACCGCCAAGACCGACGACGAGGGTCGCGCGCTGCTCAAGCAGCTCGGCTTCCCGTTCAAGTCGTCGGACAACGCGTAAGCAGCAAGCCTCGAGGCCGGGGGACGGTGAGAACCGCCCTCCGGCCTCGTCGTGCGTCCGCCGCCGGACCGGTCCGTCCGGAGCCGGCGGCGGGCGCCACGCGGGATCCCCGGATCCCGTGCACGATCGGCCCTCGACCGCAGGACCTCCGCCATGTAGCATGGCTCGTTGGCCTGCGTTCGCGCGGCCGCATGGGCGTCGACGTCGTCGGCGCCGTCCCACACCACAGGTCGTCACTCTTGTAAAGGGTGCCGAAACCAGGCGAGAAAGGCACCATCAGCCATGACCATGACTGATCCGGTCGCAGATCTGCTGACCAGAATCCGTAACGCGAACTCCGCGCACCACGACTCCATCACCCTCCCGGGCTCGAAGCTCAAGGCGAACATCGCCGAGATCCTCAAGACCGAGGGCTACATCGCCGACTGGAAGGTCGAGGAGGCGCGCGTCGGCACGACGCTCTCCATCTCCCTCAAGTACGGCCCGAACCGCGAGCGCTCGATCGCCGGCATCAAGCGGGTCTCGAAGCCCGGACTCCGCGTGTACGCGAAGTCGGCCGAGATCCCCACCGTGCTCGGCGGCCTCGGCGTCGCCATCCTGTCCACCTCGAGCGGTCTCCTGACCGACCGCCAGGCCGAGAAGAAGGGCGTGGGTGGGGAAGTCCTCGCCTACGTGTGGTAACCCCTCATGTCGCGTATTGGAAGACTCCCCATCGAGATCCCGGCGGGCGTCGACGTCTCCGTCGCCGGATCCGCTGTGACCGTCAAGGGCCCCAAGGGCGAGCTGACCGTCTCGGTCGCCAGCCCCATCCAGGTGTCCGTCGAGAACGGCCAGGTGCTGGTCTCGCGTCCCGATGACGAGCGCGAGTCGCGCTCGCTCCACGGCCTCACCCGCACGCTCATCGCGAACGACATCATCGGTGTCACGCAGGGCTACTCCAAGGGCCTCGAGGTCGTCGGAACCGGTTACCGCGTGCTGGCGAAGGGCTCGGACATCGAGTTCGCGCTCGGCTTCTCGCACCCGGTCGTCGTCACCCCGCCCGCGGGCATCTCGTTCACGGTCGAGGGCAACAACAAGCTCACCGTGCACGGCATCTCGAAGCAGGCCGTCGGTGAGGTGGCCGCCAACATTCGTAAGATCCGCAAGCCCGAGCCCTACAAGGGCAAGGGCGTGCGCTACGCCGGCGAGGTCGTTCGCCGCAAGGCCGGAAAGAGCGGTAAGTGATCATGGGACTCGGAACCAGAGGAAAGAGCAAGTCCGCTGCGCGCGGTCGTCGTCACGACCGTCTGCGCAAGAAGGTCGTCGGATCCGCCGAGCGCCCCCGCCTCGTCGTCAACCGCTCGGCCCGCCACGTCTTCGTGCAGGTCGTCGACGACGCTCAGGGCCGCACCCTCGCGTCGGCGTCGACCCTCGAGGCCGACCTGCGCGTGTTCGACGGCGACAAGACCGCCAAGGCCCGCAAGGTCGGCGAGCTCGTCGCCGAGCGCGCCAAGAACGCCGGTGTCGAGGCGGTCGTCTTCGACCGCGGAGGCAACAAGTACGCCGGTCGCGTCGCCGCGATCGCCGATGGAGCACGAGAGGCAGGGCTCAACCTGTGAGCGCCGCAGAGAACAAGGAACCCGAGGTCGCCGCTGTGTCGGAGGCCCCCGTCGAGACCGCTGCGTCCACGCAGCCGCAGCAGGAGGCTCGTGAGCCCCGCCGCGGCGGCCGCGACCGCAACCAGGGTGGCCGCGACCGCGGTGGCCGTGACGCCGAGAAGAGCCAGTTCCTCGAGCGCGTCGTGACCATCAACCGCGTGTCGAAGGTCGTCAAGGGCGGCCGTCGCTTCAGCTTCACCGCGCTCGTGGTCGTCGGAGACGGCAACGGACTGGTGGGCGTCGGCTACGGCAAGGCCCGCGAGGTCCCGACCGCCATCTCCAAGGGCGTCGAGGAGGCGAAGAAGAACTTCTTCCGCGTCCCCCGCGTCGCCTCGACCATCCCGCACCCCGTCCAGGGTGAGGCCGCCGCCGGTGTGGTGCTCCTGCGCCCCGCCGCCGCGGGTACCGGTGTCATCGCCGGCGGTCCCGTCCGCGCCGTCCTCGAGTGCGCCGGCATCCACGACGTCCTGAGCAAGTCGCTCGGCTCGTCGAACACCATCAACATCGTCCACGCGACCGTCGAGGCTCTGAAGCAGCTCGAGGAGCCGCGCGCCGTCGCCGCTCGTCGTGGTCTCGACTTCGACCAGGTCGCGCCGGCACGTCTCGTCCGTGCCGAGGCCGACGCCCTCGCCGCCGCGTCCAACGCGAAGGCAGGTGCCTGATGGCCCAGCTCAAGGTGACCCAGATCAAGTCGAAGGTCAGCGAGAAGCAGTACCAGCGCGACACGCTGCGCTCGCTCGGCCTCAGGAAGATCGGTCAGAGCGTCGTCCGCGAGGACAACGCCCAGAACCGCGGATACGTGAAGACCGTCGCCCACCTGGTGAAGGTCGAGGAGATTGACTAATGGCTGAGACGAAGAAGGCCGCCGCCGCGGAGTCCACGACTCCCGCGCAGGCGACCACCACGAAGGGCGCGGCGGCGCCGGCGACCAAGGAGCACGTGCTCAAGGTCCACCACCTCCGCCCCGCTGCCGGAGCCAAGAAGGCCAAGACCCGCGTGGGTCGCGGTGAGGGCTCCAAGGGAAAGACCGCCGGTCGCGGCACCAAGGGCACCAAGGCCCGCTACCAGGTGCGCGTCGGCTTCGAGGGTGGGCAGATGCCGTTGCACATGCGCACCCCGAAGCTCCGCGGCTTCAAGAATCCGTTCCGGGTCGAGTACCAGGTCGTGAACCTGTCCGCTCTCGCGGAGCTCTACCCCCAGGGCGGCGACGTCACCATCGGCGACCTGGTCGCCAAGGGCGCTGTCCGCAAGAACGAGAAGGTCAAAGTCCTCGGGGACGGCGACATTGCGGTTAAGCTGAACGTCGCGGTCGACAAGGTCTCCAGCTCTGCCGAGCAGAAGATCGTCGCTGCGGGCGGATCCATCAAGTAGCACCAGCAGCTTGTCGGTCGAGCTTGTCACGCCGACTCCCTCCGGGAGCGCGTGGCAAGCTCGACCTGTATCCCGCACCACAGAATTGAGCAGGAGACCTTAGGTAGTGTTTGGCGCCGTTGCGCGGATCTTCCGCACCCCCGACCTCCGCCGCAAGATCGGCTTCACCCTCGCGATCGTGGCGATCTTCCGGCTGGGATCCTTCATCCCTGCTCCGTTCGTCGACTTCAGCGCCGTGCAGGCCTGTCTCGCCGGCAACCAGGGCACCTCGGGTCTCTACGAGCTCGTGAACCTCTTCAGCGGTGGAGCACTGCTCCAGCTGTCGATCTTCGCGCTCGGGATCATGCCGTACATCACGGCGTCGATCATCGTGCAGCTGCTGCGCGTGGTCATCCCTCACTTCGAGACCCTGTACAAGGAGGGGCAGTCCGGTCAGGGCAAGCTCACCCAGTACACGCGGTACCTCACCATCGCGCTCGGCGTCCTCCAGTCAACGACGCTGATCACCGTCGCCCGCTCGGGCGCCCTCTTCGGCAACTCCGGCGTCCCGGAGTGCTCGGCGCTCATCATCACCGACGAGTGGTACTCCATCCTCCTCATGGTCATCACCATGACCGCGGGCACCGGGATCATCATGTGGATGGGCGAGCTCATCACCGAGCGCGGCATCGGCAACGGCATGTCGCTGCTGATCTTCACCTCGATCGCCGCCCAGTTCCCCACCTCCCTGTGGTCGATCGCGCAGTCGCGCGGCTTCGAGACCTTCCTCCTCGTCCTCGGCGTGGGCCTCGTGCTCGTGGTCGCCGTGGTCTTCGTGGAGCAGTCGCAGCGGCGGATCCCCGTGCAGTACGCCAAGCGGATGGTCGGCCGCCGCACCTACGGCGGCAACAACACCTACATCCCGATCAAGGTCAACATGGCCGGCGTCGTGCCCGTCATCTTCGCCTCGTCGCTGCTGTACCTGCCCGCGCTCATCGCGCAGTTCAACCAGCCCGCCGCTGGCCAGGAGGCCCCGGTCTGGGTCACCTGGATCACGAATTACCTCACCAAGGGCGATCACCCGCTCTACATGGCGCTGTACTTCCTCCTGATCGTGGGCTTCACCTACTTCTACGTCGCGATCACCTTCAACCCGGACGAGGTCGCCGACAACATGAAGCGCTACGGCGGCTTCATCCCCGGCATCCGCGCCGGCCGCCCGACCGCCGAGTACCTCAACTACGTGCTCACCCGGGTGACGCTGCCCGGGTCGGTCTACCTCGGCCTCATCGCGCTCGTGCCCCTCGTGGCCCTCGCGCTGGTCGGTGCGAACCAGAACTTCCCCTTCGGCGGCACGTCCATCCTGATCATCGTCGGAGTCGGCCTGGAGACGGTGAAGCAGATCGACTCCCAGCTGCAGCAGCGCCACTACGAAGGACTCCTCCGATGACGTCGCACCCGATCGGCTTCCGTCTCCTGCTGATCGGCCCTCCCGGCGCAGGCAAGGGGACCCAGGCCGCTCGGCTGAGCGACATCCTCCGGGTGCCCGCCATCTCGACCGGGGACATCTTCCGCGCGAACGTCGCCAACGAGACCGACCTCGGTCTCCAGGCGAAGGCCTACCTCGACAACGGGCGCTACGTGCCGGACGAGCTGACCAACGCGATCGTGCACGACCGCCTCCAGGAGGCGGACGCGTCGACCGGGTTCCTGCTCGACGGCTACCCGCGCACCACGGAGCAGGTCGACGAGCTCGACCGCATCCTCGCCGCGGACGACAACCGGCTCGACGCGGTCGTCCAGCTGACGGCCGATCCCGACGAGGTCGTCGGCCGCCTTCTCAAGCGCTCGCTCGAGCAGGGGCGCAGCGACGACACCGAGGACGTCATCCGGCGCCGACTCGCGCTCTACGAGGAGCAGACCGCTCCGCTCATCGACGTCTACGCGGCCCGCGGGCTCGTGGTCGTGGTCGACGGCCTCGGGCCGGTCGACGAGGTGACCGAGCGGATCGTCGTCGCCCTCGAGGGCCACCGCGTGGGCCGCCTCGACACCCCGGCCGCCTGAGCCGTGGCGTTCCACTCCTCGCTCTACAAGACGCCCGCGCAGCTGCGGTCGATGCTCGCTCCGGGCCTCGCCACGGCCGCCTCGCTCGACGCGGTCCGCGCGGCGGTCCGCCCGGGCGTCACCACGCTCGAGCTCGACGCGATCGCCGAGGCGGCGATCGTCGCGCTCGGCGGCCGCTCGAACTTCCAGCTCGTCCCGGGCTACCGGCACACGATCTGCGCCTCGGTCAACGACGAGGTGGTCCACGGAATCCCCGGCGGGCGCGTGCTCGAGCCGGGCGACCTGGTCTCCATCGACAGCGGCGCCGAGATCGACGGCTGGAACGGCGACTCCGCGATGACGGTGGTCCTGCCCGATCCCTCCCGCCCGGAGGAGGTCGCGGCACGCGCCGAGCTCTCGCGGGTGACCGAGGGATCCCTGTGGCGGGGGATCGCCGCCCTCGCCTCCGCCCGCCATCTGAACGAGGTCGGCGCGGCGATCGAGGAGTACATCGAGGACGAGGCCGAGCGCTCGGGCCGCGTCTACGGCATCCTCACCGACTACATCGGCCACGGCATCGGGCGCACCATGCACGAGGCTCCGCCGGTCTTCAACTACCGGGTGCGCCAGCGCGGCCCCGAGGTGAAGCCGGGACTCGTCGTCGCGATCGAGCCGATGGTCACCGCGGGCAGCGCCGAGACCTTCGTCCGCGAGGACGAGTGGACGGTCGCGACCGAGGACAGCAGCATGGCCGCCCACTGGGAGCACTCCGTCGCCGTGCACCACGACGGCATCTGGGTCACCACGCTCGCCGACGGCGGCGCGGCCGGCCTCGCCCCCTACGGGATCGTGCCGACGCCCTTCGCCTAGAGGCCCCGACGCGGAGCTCCTCAGATCCGATGCGAAGGAGGCTCCTCGTGGCCTCTCGCGCCCGGCGGGGGTCCGTCGGGCGCCCGCGAAGCGCGGGAGCGGGAGGGCGACAGCGCCCTCCGGCTCCACCCGGAGTGCGGGTGTCGGCTAGCTGTCGATCACCCGCACCAGCTCCTCGATGAAGCCGCCGAAGTCCGTGGAGCGCCGGATGAGGCGCTGCACCTCCGCCCGGTCGGCGAACACCTCGACGAACTGGTCGAACACCGACTGGAAGGTGCTGCGGCCGGCCGAGGCGAACGCGATCATCGCGATCACGTTCACCCGCTGCTCGCCCCACTCCATCGCGGTGTCGTTCACGACGATCGCGATGGAGGTGCGGCGGGCGCTCATCGCCATCGCGTGCGGGACCGCGAGGTTGTCGGTGAACGCCGTGGAGCTCATCCGCTCGCGCTCGATGGCGCCGTCGACGTAGTCCTCGTCGATGATGCCGCCGGCGATCATCCGCTCGCCCAGCATCCGGATCATCGCCGCCTCGTCGCGCGCGTGCACGTTGCGGAAGAACAGCTCCTCGTCGAAGAACTGCAGCAGCTCGTCCTTGATCTGCGCGCGGCGGCGGTGCCGGCGGACGCGGGCGATGGCCCGGCGCACCGTCTCGACGTCGTGGTCGGTGAGGAACGGCTGCACGACCACGACGTCATCGGACGCGGGGCGCTCGTCGATCGTGGTGATCACGAGGTCGGCGGTGAGCCGGTCCCAGTCGACGTCGCTCCGCGTGATCAGCGAGCGCACCTCCACCTCGGTGCCGAGCGAGCGCTCGACGCGCAGGCGCAGCATGTGAGCGAGGTCGTAGTAGTTGGGGCAGACGATCACGCAGGACAGACGCTCCTCCCGCCGGGACACCCGCTCGAGGAACGAGCCGACGTGGAGGGCGATGTAGGCGATCTCGTCCTCGTTGACCACGACGCCCCGCCGGCGCTGCAGCCCGCTCGCCAGGAACACGGCGATCTCGTAGGTCATCGGGTAGCTGGTCTTGATCGAGCGGGTGAGCGGGTTGCGAGAGTAGCCGCCCTCGGCGGCCCGGGCGATCAGGTTCCGCACGTGCAGGGCGAGGCGGACGATGAAGCCCTCGTCGTCGAGGTCGACCAGGTACTCGCGGTTGACGTCGGCGACGAGCTCGCGGACGACGGCGAGGTCCTCCGGGTCGAGGTAGTTCTCGACCACGGCGGCGACCGGCTCGTTCTGCCCGGGCGTCGCCACCCGCGTCGTCATCAGGATCGCGAGCTGGGCGAGCTCGGCGTCGGTCAGGCGCGTCGCGAAGTGCCGTTCCACCAGCTCCGCCAGCAGGGCCGCGAGCTCGCCGTGGATCGCGGGGGAGGGGCGGGAGCCGGAGGGGTCCCCGATGCCCCGGGCGACGCGGTCGACGGCGATCGCGATGTGGAGGAGGACGCTGTTCACGCCGTAGTCGTTGATGTAGTAGCCGCGGGTCTCGAGCTCGGCCAGCAGCTCGGTCTTGAAGGCGCCGAGGCCGGGGGAGGCGAACTCGCGCTGGACGTCGTCGAGCGTGAAGACGCCCTGCGCGCTCTCGTCGCGGAACATCCGCGAGATCAGGCGGCGGCGGGCCTCCTCGCTGCCCTCGAGGCGCACCGACGGGCCGCGCCGGACCAGCCCGAGGCCGGCCTCGTCGGCGAGGGCCTTCACCCGGCGCAGATCGGCGTCGACGGTCGACTCGCTCACCGACAGCGCGTCGGCGAGGGCGAAGACGTCCAGGCCCTCGTCGGAGTCGACCAGGCGGCGGACGATGCTGTACAGCCGGTCGCGCGGGGTGTCGGGCTCGACGTCGTGGCTGCGCTGCGCCTCCAGGTAGGCCGCGTACGCCTCGCGCGCGAGCCGGTAGCCGTTCGCGGAGGACTCGACCGGCTCCAGCGGGGCGGCCTGCGCCTTCACCGCGGTGACGTAGCTCCGGACGCTGCGGGTGGTGACTCCGAGCCTGTCGGCGAGCTCGTGCGCCGTCACCCAGCCGTCGGCGCGGGAGAGGTACTCCAGCAGTCGTTCGCGGTTGTCAGGCATCAGGCTCCAGGCGTGCGGTCGGGGCGGGCGCCGGGAGCGCCACGACCCTGCCGCGGGCCCGCAGGACGCGGGCGGCGAGTCGTACGTCCCGTCAGTCAATCACCCCGGCGACGCGCCCGGGAGCCCCCGCGCCGCGGGTGGAAGGGGCCGTCTTCCGCCCCCGCGGAAGATTGTCTGCTGGAGGGTGCCGCCCCTCCGAGGGGATGCTTGGATGAATCACGACCCGGACGCGAGGAGGCGAACGAGGTGCGGAAGATCCTGATCGTCTGCGGTGCAGGCGCGT
This sequence comes from Rathayibacter sp. AY1D9, assembly GCF_002932395.1. Lineage (NCBI taxonomy): Bacteria > Bacillati > Actinomycetota > Actinomycetes > Micrococcales > Microbacteriaceae > Rathayibacter > Rathayibacter sp. AY1D9. The sequence continues at coordinate 877 of NZ_PSVQ01000015.1, read as the reverse complement.
CGAGCACGTTCCTGGCCCACCGGCTGCGAGCGGGCGCGAAGGAGCGCGGCATGGATGCCGTGTTCCGCTCCGAGACCCTCACCGGTCTCGACCACTCCCTCCCCGAGGCCGACGTCCTCCTCGTGGGGCCGCACCTCGAGTCGCAGTTCGACGGACTCCGCCACCGTGCGGAGCTCGTGGGAGCCGCGGCCGCCCTCCTCCCGTCCGATGTCTTCGGAGCGCACGGTGCCGATGCCGTGCTCGAGACCCTGCCCGTCCTCTTCGCCGCTCGCGCGGTCGTCGCAGGCGCGGACGGGGACTCCTCCACCCGCCCGGTCCGTCCGGGCGAGCCCGACTCCGGGCACCACTGATGCAGTCGCGACTGCAGGATCAAGGAGAAACGTTCATGGTCGAGCGCACCGTGCAGGTTGCATCGTCGAAGGGCCTCCACGCCCGCCCCGCCTCGCTCTTCAGCCAGGCCGCGGCGAAGTCGGGTCAGAAGGTCCTCGTCGCCAAGGGCGACGCGACCCCGGTCAACGCCGCGTCGATCCTCGGGATCATCTCGCTCGGCATCGAGCACGGCGACGAGCTCACCGTCAGCGTCGAGGGCGACAACGAGCAGGCCGTGCTCGAGGAGCTCGCGACCTTCCTCACCACCGACCACGACGCGTGACGCCTAGCGTCACGCGAGGCGGCCGGCCCCGGCGCCCACGGCGCCGGTAGCCGCGGCAGCCCCTGGAGCGTGACGGCGACCCTCACCGGGTCGCATCAGGCGCCTGCGGGACCCGGCCCCGCCCTCTCCCGACGGGCTTGCCCAGCGCCGCTCCCGCGCGGCCGACCTCGCCGACGAGGCGGAGCACGGCCGGGTGCCACGGGTCCTGGAACGCCGAGACCGTGC